>CAZMPR010000013.1:1963-16651 GCA_964568265.1 uncultured Clostridiaceae bacterium
ATTTCCCCGGCGATGTCGAGGATTTCCTCTGCCGTAGCAACCACTGCATTCCCCTTTTGGATTTTTTCATTGATTTCTTCGAAAGTCTTCATGAATTTTCCCTCCTATTTTTCTAAATTTCTCTTGCTTCTGGGTTATATCCCAACTATATCCCAGGCACGGCTTTCGCCTTTTCATAATATCGACAATAAAAAAACTGCTCTTCGATAAAGAAAAGCAGCTATTTACCCACAAATTATATAATAAGCTGTGCTGTTTCCTTATCTTTCAGGATTAATGAATCCTGCAGGAATTGACACCGCTGCATTCGAATGAGAATGCCGGTTGTCGGGTTTCATTGGGCCAGTCCCTCCACCTCTCTGGATAAGCAAATTTAATATTTAGTTTTCAAATCACTAAAAACAATACTATAACAATATTTTTCCTTTGTCAAATGAATTTTTGAAAATACTCTTTTATTATTATAACTACATTATATCTTTTTTATTATACTCCTTTAAAAGATCTTTCTCGGTTTTTCTCTTTGTCAGCAACGCAGCCAAATCTTTATTCGCCTCATCTATGCTTTCATAATCGTTCAAGACTCTGCATATATACCATTTGACCTCTGAGTTGACCAGTTTATAAGCTTTTTTATATTTGCCAAGTAATATCATTTAATCACCCGCATTCATATTTTTCTTGCCAGTAGTTGCTTTATATTCAACCAGTCTGTGATTAAAGGATAGCACAATGATGCGACAGAATATGGGTAATATTAAAAAAACCGACCTATTTGCAAACCTTATACAAATTCGATCGGTGTTTTAATCTTATTTCTTTAATAAATCACGTATTTCTGTAAGAAGCACGATATCCTCTGAAGGCTCCGGTGGCGGTGCCTCCTCTTTCTGCTCCTCTTCCTTTCTATGAAAGCTGTTGATTGTTTTAATAACCATAAAAATAACAAAGGCCACTAAAAGAAAGTTAATAACATTTTGTATGAAGTTTCCGTAATATATGGCAGCCTCAGCAGTATCCTCAGTTGCAGGTGTTATTATGTATTTTAAATAAGTAAAATCAATCCCACCAAATAATATTCCGAAAATCGGCATTATTACATCATTCACAAGAGATGTAACTATTGCAGTAAAAGCGCTGCCTATAATTACACCGACAGCTAAATCAATCACGCTACCTCTCGAAATAAACTCCTTAAATTCATTAATCAACCCTTTTTTATCTTTCATTGGATTACCCCCGCTTTAATTTCTATTTGTTTGGGCTTTCATGCCTATATTAATAGCAATAAAGACCACCTTTTCCGGTTTCTATAACTTTATCACAGCTTTCAGGTAAATTCAATAAAAGGAATACTAAAATTGTGCCATCTTATAATAGGTTGCCAAGTATAAATGTCCGTTAAAATATAAGTAAGGGTTCGAATCCCCTTAGTTATCTTTCCTTTGAAACAATTAAAACCCTTGCAACTCAAGGGTCTTAAGATAATTTTTGGTGGAGATAGGGGGGCTTGAACCCCCGGCCTTCTGCATGCGAAGCAGACGCGCTCCCAACTGCGCTATACCCCCAGATATGGTGGGGAATATAGGGCTCGAACCTACGACCTCTACGATGTGAGCGTAGCACTCTAACCTGCTGAGCTAATTCCCCATATTTTTTATTATAAAACTTTGAAAATATGAATTCAAGTAAATATTTAGGGTATGCACCTAACTATTTGACCGTTGATTAGATATGCTTATACTCGTTTGGCTTTTAGAAAAGTCTAGTTAGATTGTCAACTCTTTTTAACACATCCGGTATCCTGTTTTTACCTTCCAATGTCTTTATCAATTCGGCTGCATAGCCTAAGTCAACTCCTATACTGCTCACATACAAAGGATTTTTACTGATACCTCTACAAACTTCGACATAATCTTCGCTTCCCTTGAAATATGTCTTAGCCACTCCTATCACAGGTATATTTTTCTCCAATGCTTCAAAAAGATATCCGCCGAGACCTTTCTTACCCTGTCCCAACATGACGAATCCATCCACAATTGCTAAATCAATATCTTCCTTTACAAGACTATATACCCGTAGAATACAAGGCAGCTCCCTTTTGTAGAATTCTCCGGGTATATAATCATTAATTTGTCTAATAATTTCACAGTATTCCGAGATAATCTTTTCTGCCTGAGGGAGCTGATGAAAAACCACTGAACATGCTTTTGCATAGTCTTCGTAATAATATACATCAAAACAGGCAATTCTTTTATAATCCATCCCATGTCACTCCATTTTCATTCCACTCGCACACTTCTCAAAATCAATGTTTTCATATATATCATCTTTAAAATAACAACTGAAATATTTGAACTCATTCATGCTTAAGTCTTCCAAATCTTTTTTATTATCGATACAGTACTTAACCATTTTGCCCACAATTTCATGGGCATCTCTAAAGGAGACACCATTCTTTACCAGATAATCTGCAGCATAAGTTGCATTTAAAAAGCCGCCTTTTAACTTTTCCTTCATTTTATCTTTTTTAAATACCAACGTATCAAGCATGGGAATAAATACCTTGATGCAGCCTTTCACCGTATCCGAGGCATCAAAGACTGCCTCTTTATCCTCTTGCATATCCTTATTATAAGCTAAAGGCAAGGCTTTCATAACAGTCAGTATGGTTATTAAATCACCGTAAACTCTCCCGGTCTTACCTCTTATAAGCTCTGCTACATCGGGATTCTTTTTCTGGGGCATTATACTGCTGCCTGTACTCATAGAATCATCCATTTCAATAAAATCGAACTCATGAGTATTCCATATTACTAATTCTTCACAAAACCTGCTCAAATGCATCATGACTATGGAACAACAGCCTATAAATTCTATAACAAAATCTCTATCGGAAACTGCATCCATGGTATTTTGTGTTGTGCTTTCAAAATCCAGTTCCCCTGCTACCATTTCCCTGTCCAGGTTGTAACCGGTACCGGCTAATGCACCGCTACCCAAAGGCATTACATTAGTTCTTTTATAGCAATCCTGTAACCTATCTATATCTCTTTCAAACATATGATAATAGGCCATAAGGTGTAAACCAAGAGTTATCGGCTGAGCTTTTTGCATATGGGTATAACCGGGCATAGCAACATTCTCATTTTTTTCAGCTTTACTTTGTAACAAATGGCATAGCTTTTTTAGAAGTATTATTATTTCATTTATCTCTTCTTTTAAATACATTCTGATATCCAAAGCCACCTGGTCATTTCTGCTTCTCCCCGTGTGAAGCTTTTTACCGATTTCTCCGATTCTCTCTGTCAGGAGGCTTTCGATATTCATATGAATATCTTCAGCCTCTTCTTTAAACTTTATTTTCCCTTCTTCAAAGTCCTTTTGTATGTCTCTTAAACCCTGAATAATTCTATCCGCTTCATCTTTACCAATTACGCCTTGGTTCCCAAGCATTCTTGCATGGGCTATGCTACCTCTGATATCATCTTTATACAATCTGTAATCAAACTTGATTGAATTCTGAAATTTTTCTACAAGCTTACTTGTACTTTTCTCAAATCTTCCGCCCCAGAGTTTCATATAGCCTTTCTGCTCGGTTTTTCGAGCATTTCCTCCATATTCTTTTTATTCATTATCGCTCTGACAGTAAGAGGTAACCCAAAAAGATTTATAAAACCTTCCGAATCTTTTTGATTATATACTTCGTCCTGGCCAAAGGTTGCATATTCCTCATTATATAAAGAATACTTTGATTTGGAGCCAACATTGATGCAGGAGCCTTTATAAAGTTTCAATTTAACTACTCCCGTAACACACTCCTGGGTAATATCAACAAAAGCATCTAACGCATCTTTCAGCGGTGTAAACCAAAGGCCATCATATACTAACTGTGCATACTTCTGTGCCACCATATCTTTAAACTGCATTGTATTTCTATCCAATGTAAGGTATTCCAATTCTTTATGGGCCGCATAAAGCAAAGTCCCACCGGGGGTTTCATATACTCCTCTGGATTTCATTCCCACTAACCTGTTTTCTACCATATCATTAATTCCTATACCGTTTTCACCGCCAATTTTATTAAGTTTTTTGAGCAGTGATACAGGCTCATGGTAGACTCCGTCAATGGTAACCGGTACACCTTTTTCGAAGCCGATCTCCAAATAGCAAGGTTTATCCGGCGCATCTTCCGGCGATGTTGTCATCATGTACATATCAGTGGAATGTTCCTTCCACGGGTCCTCCAAATCCCCGCCTTCGTGGCTGAGATGCCAAAGATTCCTATCCATGCTGTAAGGTTTGGCTTTAGTTACAGGAATGGGTATTCCCCTTTTTTGTGCATAATCGATTGCATCTTCTCTGGATTTTATATCCCATATTCTCCAAGGCGCAATAATCTTGATATCAGGCCTCGTTGATTTTATAGAAAGTTCGAAACGAACTTGATCATTTCCTTTCCCTGTGCATCCGTGAGCTATGTAATTTGCTCCTTCTTTTTCTGCTGTTTCCACGAGTTTTTTTGCAATTAGAGGTCTTGCAAAAGAAGTACCCAAGAGGTATCTTCCTTCGTAAACAGCACCTGCCTTTAGTGTTGGAAAAATGTAATTCTCAACAAATTCTTTTTTTACATCCTCCACATACACTTTAGAAGCTCCGCTGTTTAGAGCCTTTTCTCTAAGCTCTATAGGGTCATCTTCCTGACCCACGTCAACACAGCAGGCAATTACTTCAAAATCGTAGTTTTCCATAAGCCAAGGAATAATAACCGATGTATCCAGGCCGCCGGAATAAGCTAAAACTACTTTTTCTTTTACTGACTTCATTTTATCGTCTCCTCATTTTTAATAACTGATAATAATTATACTTATATTCTCATATTTATGCAAGTATAATTTATTATATTTTTAAATATTTATGCACACATGAAATCAAAGAAATATTAAGATGCTTTTTCAAAATTATCGTAACTAAAGGAGGATAAGCAAAAGGTAGTTTCAACTTCCGGAAAACAGGTGAAGCATCCACCTATCTCAGTGGCTTGCCTATTTCGACTTTTTTCTTGACATCTCATTAAAAAAGAAGTTTAATTTAATTAATAAGATACAGACTGTAGTCTGTATATAAGGAGGCTTCACTTGTGAACAAAAAAATCCTGCAGGGAATAGAAACAAAAAAAAGAATTTTAGATTGCGCCCGTTACCTGTTCCGTGAAAACGGGTACGACAATGTAACTGTTGATGAAATCATAAAAAAAGCCCAATCTTCTAAGGGGAGCTTTTACACACATTTTAAATCTAAAAGTGAGCTTTTGATCACCATGATGCCTGCTATTGATGATGCATATAAAGATTTTCTTAATTCTAAAAATGATTATGAGAACAGCATAACAAAGATCTCCGCATTTATCTGTTATTCTTTTGATTTTATAGAAAAAGAGATTGGTCTCCCTACAATTTCTGCCGTATATTCCGCTCATATACAAGACATAACCGGAGAAAAGTTTTTGATTTCATCGGATAGATCTTTTTTAAAGCTTTTAACCGGACTTATAGATGATGGTCAGTCCAAATCCGAGATAGTTCAAAATTTACCATCCGGCCATATTGCTTCTATATTGATTAGCTGCATGCGCGGAGTCATATACGACTGGTGCTTATACAGAGGCGGCTTTGCCCTTGTACCTTACGGAAAAGAAGTAACCGATATTATGCTCAACCAATTGAGATTTCAAAATTAATAATTATATTTTTTTATAAATCGTCTTTAAAAGTCGCGTCAAAATAACATTTGGAGGGATATATATGAAAAATACAGGTGTCTTTAAAAGGTTATTAAGCATATTTATAATATTCAGCATTCTTTTACTATCAGGTTTTTTACTTTATGGATATACGGAAGACGCTAAAAAGATAATCTTCTCCGATAAATATCATTCTGAACGCGGTGGAGAATCTCCTATTACAAATGTGTTAAGAGCCTTCGCTTCCGCTCAGGGTGACAGCGAAGCAGCTCTTTCTCCTTTCTCAAGCATTGGGTATCAAGTTGCGGAAATCATATCACCTTCCAATAATGACTACGGCATTCGGGTATCATGGGAAACCAACGGGGTTATGTATGCGGATTATGATTCCGATACGGAAATAGAAATATCCTTTAAGCTTAATAGCCTTTCTCAAAAAGAAGTCTCCTTTGACTACAATATATATCCCGGCAGTGCCTATGAAGAGCTATATGACAGTGAAGATAGAGGCACTGTGATTTTTGAAGCCGGCGAAACGGAAAAAGTTTTAACAATAGGCATTAACAAATTGGTTAACAACCCCAAAGTGCATGGTACAGCATCCAACCCTTGGGAGTTCTGGACCGGGGACAGAATACTATATATGAATTGCAGGAATATAGAAAATGCTTTATTTGAAAATGACAAGGAAAGTACGATCATCACCATCATCATAAAAAATGACAAAGACCTGACTGAGGTATACGAAAGCGCTGTAAATGAATACTTTCTCTCTCTTGACGAACTCGAAAATGTTAAAAGCTTTCCCGATACTCCGGGAAAATATGAAAATGCAGACATTGAAATGCTTTTATTTAATGGAAAGCCTATATCCCCCGATGTGAGAGCTATGCTGGACACCAACGTTTTCACCCATTTCAATATGCCTCAGGGCTACTTAATAAATGAAGGTGCTGCCGGAGAAGTCTTGTTTAAAGTGGAAAAAGAATACACATGGGGTTCTACAGGTACAGCATATACTTATTATATTTCTTTAAGCGAAGATGAAAATACCCGCTTCAGCCTGAGCGGCTGCAATGAATCCATGGGTGTACCCGTCGGTGACATCGGTTTGGGAACTTTCTATGAAAGCAACGGCATCATAAAAGCCTTAGGCGCATCCTTTAATTATGAAACAGTGACCGGTGCAGTATATACATGCTTTATGGATGAAGACGAAGTCCCGATAGAGATGCAAATGAACTTCACAGATGAAGTAAAGCCATACATAGCCAATGTAACAGTCCCGAACGGCAGCTTTTTCTATGGTGAGAATATTCCAATTACTATCACATATAACGAGCCGGTGGTATTATACGATATAAGCATATGTGCCAACGGAAAAACTCTTTATCCTATGGAATCGGCAGATACCATATCCGATAGAGTAAGTTTTTTATATGAAGTTGACGAAAAATACGAAGGCACTATAGAATTAACTAATATCACAGGCGCTGCTGATCTTTCGGGCAAATTTCAGAATGAGAGTTCGGATTATACGTTGACAAATTCTTTATTAAGCGTTTTTGATGTAAGGAAAGCTTTTTCTTATCTGAGTCAGGTATCAGTTGACATTGAACAAAGAGGGAATATAAATGCAGTTGGTGAGATAACCATAAACCTAAAGGGCAATTTTGATTTTACAAATTGGCTTTCCCATAGGATATCAGACGGCATAGTAACTTCAATAAAAGGAAAAGTCATAGGTGAAGACGGCAACGCTGTGGATATAACTTTTCATATCAATGACGGTCCTATAATCAATAATCTTAAAGGCAGCTTTACTGCACCGGCCAATCTAACGGAAAAGGAAATATGTTATGTTTCCGAAATTTTATTGGATGAAAGAGGGACTGGAGTATTTACACCGGTTTACTCCTTGGCAAGTAAATATGAGATTCCACCCATTATATATATTGATGACGTAAGTGATTTGGAAATTTCCTATATAAACTGGCCTGCAGGGGATAAAAAATGCTTGGATGATGAAACCACTGTATCCCTGGACTATATAGTAAGAAATAATGCCACATGGCAAAGGCCCGAGGATTTCCTTTGGTCCTGCAGCGATGAAACCATAGCATCCATCAGCACCACCGGTCACATCACCTTTACGGGCAAACCCGGAGAAGTTAAATTCACCCTCACAGCATATAATGCCCATATACCGGGTAAAGAATTTTCCGTATTTAGCAAAATTCTTAATGTTTTGGAAGCCGATGGTACATTTTTATACATACCCGACGGCGTAAAATATATAGAGGTAATGAAAGGCAATGACGCAAGAATATATTTTACCTTTGGCGGCAACATGACAAACACGGACTTCATCTTATCTCTTTATGAAACCCTTTATGATGGTGACGATATAGAAAAGGGCGACCTTATCATCAAAGAAACCATGGATAAGCCATCAGGTGTTGTCTCACCTTATATAGTTGATAAAAAATACCTCATAAAAACTTCCCCCCGGGGAAAATACGGCTATATTGCCGAGGTCACTGCAAAGGATAAGCCGACAGGCAGGAGTTATACCGATTGCGCCTATATCTGCGTAAAGGAGCCTCCCGCCAAGGCTAAATTGATCACACCCCAAAGCTTTTATATTACTGATGAAAGCTCTTTTATGGATATAAGCTTTGAAGTAGAAAATAAAAATGCCGATACTCTTTGGAATCTATCAGTCACTAAAAACGGCGGCAATATTTATGAATATGACAGTAATATGGCTATCAAAGATAAACACAAAATAGATATTGCTAAAGTGGAATCTGATAATCTTTTAGATATTTATACAATATCCCTAAAGGCCAAGAACCCCTTTGATGAGGTTTATTCCTTCGACTCTTACAATATATATGTCTATAACTCCCAAGCCTTAAAAATAAGTTCAAAGGGAAATGTTGTCAACAGTATAAATATCGGTGCAACTAAAGATTTATCTGCTATTAGCAGAGAAGAAATATTGGACTTGATAAAAAAAGGCAATCTTATAAAAGAATACGAGATAGGTATAGATAATAAATATCCTTGGAGCAATATAAGCGACAAAATAGCGTGGCATATTGATGAAATCGGGGAGGACAATATCTCCTTTGACTTCACAGGCAGCGGTAGTCCCTCAACTTTTTTACCCGGTAGCAGGTTTTTATTACGGGGCAAATCCGGAGGCTACTCCAAAATTACTGCCACCCATATTGCTACCGGTATGGAAGCCGAACTCGATATCACCGTGGATAATATAGAAGAAAAGCTGTTTTTGTTTCAAGCTTATCCTGCTCAAAAATGCCAAGTGTCCTATACCAACGGTGATAATAAATATAAATCCTTAGAAACTAATGATAAGGGGCAAGTTGCTATTTATGAGGAAAAGGGTATTAACAGCGATGTGATATTTTCCCCTTTGGATACTATTAACTACAATAATGTTGTTTATAAATATGCCGATTTAATGACTAATCAAAAAAGTATGAAAACCTTTGGAGCCCACCCCCAGAATACGGTAAAAATCCCCCCTGCCGGATACAAGGTCACTTTATCCCTTTTGGACTACGATGGGGATATAATAATCAGGGGAGGGGTCTACAGAAATGACAGATACTGTCCCGATGCAAAAATAAACGGCAAATACGGCTACGAGGATCAAATGATAAGCTCGGATTATATTGGTATGGGCGAGTATGTGCTAAGCTTTAATTCTACAGAATTCATGAACAGATATGAGAATACTTTGGTTAAACCCTCAGATAAAATTGAATATGTTTTGGAAATAAGCTTCCCTGATAAGGATCATAAGCCGATAATTACAAAAATAAATGACAGCTCAATAAAGGATAACAGATATAGCAGATGGGGCGTTATGGTATATGAAAAGCCCGAGAAGATTGATCCGTTGAGGATTCAAGGGAATGTATATACTGTATCAAGGGTTTTAGTGATAGACGGTGAAGAACAGCCTTTGCCGGACAGCTTACCCTTTGCAAAGGACCATGATGAAGTTTTTATAAAAACAGAAATGCTCC
Organism: uncultured Clostridiaceae bacterium; assembly: GCA_964568265.1. Taxonomy (GTDB): domain Bacteria; phylum Bacillota; class Clostridia; order Lutisporales; family Lutisporaceae; genus JAAYKT01. The sequence continues at coordinate 11,768 of CAZMPR010000013.1, forward strand.
TTGATTTTGACTCCCATAAAAGTAAAGACTTTGAGGTAATGGTGTGGGATAAGAAAAATGACTGGAGCCTCTTCTCCCAAACGGCCGTTTTGGAAAGCTATGAGTTTTCTAATCGTGTAAGAATTTTGAACACTTATAATTTGCGCAAACGCATACTTTATCTAAAACCCGGAGAAAAAAGCTGTCTACATATGAGAGTCATCACAAAGGAAAAAGATAAAACAACTGATGCGCAGCTGTCCGAGGCAATTAATATACAAAAGCTATACGATATCCCCAAGATGGAAACCTTTGTATCCAAATATATTAATTCCGTGGGCGCTTCTATAAGAGGCACAATGCAGTTAACAAATACACTATTCGGCAAAATTGATTTTCCCAATGTGGGAGATACCCTGGACTTTTTAAGGGTCAGCAGTATCGACACCGATTCCATCCGAGCGGAAATAACTCCCACGGAGGATCCTTTGGTATACAAAGGCGTAATTAAATTTGCCGCCGGAGCCTTGTCGAAGGAAAACCCATCCGGAGTCTTTGCGGTGGATAGCAAAGGTACATCAGAGACGCTGAACTACATGCCGGGGCTTAGTGATATTAAAGCGATAAAAAAAGGCGACTACCTAAGCAAAGCAAAAAAAACTATGGTAAAAAACCAATCCGGTGCATCGGATACTGCCGCAACCTACGGAGGCGGGGCATATTTGGAATGTGAGATTTACTATGATGTGAATGCCAAGGAATGGAAGACCCTTCTATTACAATCTGATGTTTACTTGGGTGCTGGAGGCGGTTATTACCGTATTTATAATACTATGGTCGGTCCGATTCCTGTCACGGCGGAATTCAGAACTGGTCTTACTGGACAGATAGGCCTTAAAGTCTTTGCGAATAAAATCTATGATGAAGAAACAGAGGATTATACAATTTCAAGGGATTATATAACGGAGCTTAGACCCTATTGCTATATATACGGATTTGGGGGCTTCGGCGCCGATTACGTAGTTGCAAGCCTCAAGGTGGGCGTTTATGGGCAGATAGATCTGGATCAGCGTTACTTATGGCTAAATAAAGAAAATGATAGAAATCGGGAAAAACTTAATGGTCAGAAAATTACTGTTTCCGGAGAAACAGGGATAAAATTTCAAGCAAGTGTTTTGTTTGTAAATTACACGAAAAAGTATAAAATAGGCGGTATCAGCAAGTCTTGGAAATTTAACGATTTTGATGATATTGAAGCTCTTGCACAGGATAAAATGAATAGAAGCGGTAAGATGGTGCTACTATCCTACGGTAATGAAGGAGACTATTTGCTTCTACAGGAGGACGGCGAAGAGGCAGTTTTTGAGAGCAAGCCTTATTCTAATCCTGTTTTGACAGAGGATGGCGGGGTAATGGTCTATACCTCGGATATGGGAAGTGACAATATTAACGACAGAGCGATATGCTTTTCTAAAAAAGATTCTTCAGGTGATTTTGGCGAAATGACGGAGATAGACTCATCAGGCTTTGCGGATACGGATGCCACTATATCCGGTACAGGGAATATGGCTGTTGCCACATGGGTACGCACCATGAAGGACGTAAATCAGAACCCCGGTGAGGACGCAGCTTTATCAGAGCTCCATGATATAATGTCCGCATCAGAAATAATGGCTGCTGTATATGATGGCATGGAGTTTCATACCACAAGGCTTACATATAATGTGACCCCGGACTTGTCGCCGGTAGTTGCAGCAAAAGATAACAAAGCTATTGTAATATGGAGAAGCGCCTATGCGGGGGATGCGGATAATCCCTTGGTCTTTGACGGCAAGGATGATATCGTGTATCGATTCTATAACGGCATCGACTGGAGCGAGGCTAAAATATTGTATGAAGGCGGCAATGATAAGGTCACTGTCTATAATGTAAGTATGCTTAAAGACGGAACAAGTGCAATAGTCTACCAAGTCAATTCAACGGATAGTGAGAAATCCAATATATATTGTGCTATTGTTGATTCTACCGGGAATATAAAGAACAATATAAGGCTGACTCATGATGATAGAGAAAAAAGCAACCCTCAGATAACTTCATTAAAATTTTCCGATGGGGAGGAAAGATTCATCCTTGGTTGGAACAGCTATGATTTAGATGATGGTGCATCAATAGAGCCCACGCTATCTCTCACAGCCATAGACGGAGCCGGTAATTTATACCCTCAGTTTGGAAGAGATATTAAAAACACAATAGGGACGACCTATGACGGCTTCAAATTTATCAAAGGTGCAAATAGCATAGAGGATTTATCCATCCTTTGGTCTCAATCAGGAATAGATAGCGGAGCCGCCCTTTGGGGCAAGGCTTTTTCCCTAAACTCAAAGAGCGATACTATAGAATCTCCGGATATTATGCTTTTTGAGCCTTTGGAGGGTGAAGAAATAGACACCTATGATGCATATATAGACGATGAGGATAATATTAATTTTGCTTTATTAGTATCTAAAGCAGACGGTTCAAATCAGGAAATTCGTATGGCACAAATCAGCTATAAAAACGATATCCTGATCGATGACATTTTCTTCTGCCGGGATGAGCTGCTGCCGGGACTTGATATACCTATAGTCTATACAATATATAATAGTGGCAAAAACGAGATAAATGAAGTTCAAATAGAGCTTGGTGATACGAATCATATATTTGAAGAAAAAATTAACCCGGGAGAATATAAGGAATTTACAGTGTATTATAATGTTCCCGTAAATATTAAAGACGGAAACTATATTGTAAAAGCTTTATATACCTCATCGCCAATGGTTGAAAAAACAGGCATCCTTAAAATGAATGTCCCTGATGTTGCCATAGGTCAAATAAAAGTTTTAGAGGAAAAGGATAAAAGTCGGCTTATAAGTGTAAATCTATATAATAGCGTTGTTTCGCCGTTAAAATCAGGGAAGCATAAAATAAAGCTTAATATATATGATAATAATGATTTTGATAGCGTTCCGGTATTAACAGAAATTATTGGAGATGCTGATAGTCTCGAGAGCATTAACAACGGCAGATTTGTAAAATATATAATGTTGGATGAAAATATAATAACTGGGCTTTTAAACAGCGATGGAGAGATACCGTCAGATGGTGCAAGAGTATATATTAAGGTTGTTTTAATAGAAGACGATGAAATCATAGAAGATGCCGACATAGAAAATGATTGGGATTATATAAAGCTCCAAAGTCTTTTAAGCAAATATGACAGCCCTTTATCCATATGGAGTGTAATGAATTCCGAAACCGGCAATACAATTATACAAGCTGAAATACAAAATAACTCAATGAAAGGCATAGAGGATGTTTCCATAATAGCAAAGTTAAAGGATGAAAAAGGAAAGGTTGTTGCGTCAAAGCAAAAGGATTCCGTATCCGTTAATGGAGAAGGAACCGTTATTTTGATGTTTAATTTTGATAAATCCGGGACGTCCGGTGAAGTGCTATATAAATCGGAAACAGGTGGCTACCCGGAGCAAGATGATCCGGGGATAAACGAGCCGGGGAAGGATAGCGGTTCTGCATCTAAGGAAAAGGCCAGTAAAAGCGGGGAAAGCAGTCCGGCTGTTCCTCCTGCCGGTCCTTCGGATAAATCTGATGTGTTCTTTGAAGGCAGGTTCTCGGATGTCAATAAAACTGACTGGTTTTATGAGGCCGTTAAATTTGCCTATGAAAAGGGATTGATACTGGGCACCAGCGAAAAAATCTTTAATCCTGATATCCCGGCTACCCGTGCCATGTTTGCGGCTATTTTATACAGGATAGCATCCAATCCCCATTTGGAATATGCTGATATTTTTTCTGATGTAAAGACGGATGCATATTATGGCAACGCGGCGGTATGGGCTTACAACTGCGGTATTGTAAAAGGTATAAATGCCAGTGAATTTGCCCCGGATATGACTATCAGCCGTGAGCAAATAGTTGTTATGCTCTACCGTTACGCAAGCTTTATGGGCTATGATACCTCAATGAGATTTAATTTAAAAAGCTATAAGGACAATGATAATGTTTCCGGCTATGCCTTATCCGCCATGGAATGGGCTGTAGCTGCAGGGCTCATAAGAGGAACTGGTGAATACGAGTTATCACCTAAAAAGCATGCCACAAGAGCAGAAATCGCTGTAATACTGCAACGATTTATAGTTTATGTCTCGAAAAACTATTAAAAAATGCCATAGATATAAAAGCAGAAAATGATTTAACGATCTGAGGTGGAAAAATGGCTATAATAATCAATATTGATGTGATGCTGGCTAAAAAAAAATGAGTGTAACGGAGCTTTCGGAAAGAATCGGAATAACAATGGCTAATCTCTCTATCCTAAAGAACGGAAAAGCAAAAGCTATTAGGTTTTCAACTTTAGAAGGGATTTGTAAAGCATTGGATTGTCAACCCGGCGATATTTTAGAATATAAAAATTAACCATATAGCACGGAAGAACCATCCCGCTGCACTGCCCTTGCGCTATTCAATCAATCGTTGGATCTCGGAATAAAGCTCATAGGAAAGTATACTGTATAGTCCATTGTTACCGGCTTGTAAAACCGCTGTGCCATCCTAATGAACGCATATAATCTAATTTGAAAATTAAGTGCGAGCTACGAAATATAGACACTGATTACATGTTTTCCCCATTAACCGACTATCCGTCGTATCAGGCACTTATTCCGCTTGACATAAATGCCGAAAAATGAAAATATATAGTTGATACTAATATTTAATTTTGGGTGGTGTTAGTTTGAAATTGGAGGAAATTGGCGATAAGAAAACTGTTGCTAAATACGAAAAAATTGCTGTGGATATTGCATACAGCATATTAAACGATGAATGGAAAATCGGTGAGATTGTAAAAGG
>CAZMPR010000014.1:0-15739 GCA_964568265.1 uncultured Clostridiaceae bacterium
AAATATGCTTAGAAGACTTAATAAAAAGCACTTCTAAACATAGTATACGAGGAGTGTAAAATATGGAATTTGGTGAACATTTAAAAATGTTACGTGAAAAGAGAAATATCAGCAGAGAACAAATAGCTGAATATTTAAATATTACTTATTCTTCAATTTCTAAATATGAAACAAATGAACGTTTCCCTGATAAAGAAAATCTTATAAAATTGTCTCAATATTTTAATGTGTCTATAGATTATCTTCTTGGTTTAACTGATATAAAAGAGCCGGCGGAAGATTTAATAAAAAAGGGCGAAGTAAAAGTTAAGCCGCCTACTGATATTGAAAAAATATATGAAAGTTTACCGGCTGAAGAAAAAAAGCAATTTAAGGATTTTGGGGAATTCTTAAAGAGCAGATCAACCATGGACGATAGCCAGAAGGAAAATTGCTGCACCTTGGATACTATAGGAGCCAGAAAGAAAAACGCAAACTAAAAAAGTATTATTCCAAAAGGAATATATTTTTTTAGCCTTTGGTGCGGAAAATGCTGTATAATATGGAACTTGCTTGTAGAATAAAGTCGAAAAATGATGCTTTCATTAAATTTATTTAATAATAGAGAGGTATCAATGTCATGTTAAAACTAAATGTTCCTTATGAAGAAAAGGAAATAGCTAAAACATATGGTGCGTATTTGGACAAGAACGCTAAAACGTGGTGTTTGCCTAGAAATAAATACAACAATATAGATAAATTTGATAGATGGATTCCAAACAATTATTACTATATTGCTGAGACTCCGATATATATTGCAGAATCATCACGATTATGTTGGAAATGTAAAAAACGAATTAAGGTTACCACTTTCGCATCATATAATGTAACAGAATTTTACGAAAATGAAGATAATGAAAATAATAAATACTTAGAAATTGAAGATATGGGCTTTGCCTTTGCCTTTAATATTGAGTTTATTCCCAATGATTTATTATGTCTAATCAATAAAATAAATCCATATTATAAATATGCGTATACAAAAACTACAGGAACATCTTATTATAATAACCATTGCCGTTACTGTAGTTCAATTCAAGGAGATTTTTATCTTCATAGCGAGCCAGGTGAACCTTTTTTCCCTATAACTGAAGAAGGAATAAAGAATATTACTCTTTATGAGTTAAACCTAAAATTTGATTTGCCTGTTGAGTGGGAGTTTTCACAAGCAAGCAACAATATAGATATATTTGAAGGGGCTGTAAGAAAAAAGATTTTTGATTAATTTCCATTAACTCTTTCTTAAATTAAACAATTTAATTATAGTAAGCAATTATTAAATCTATAAGGAAGTGTTAAAGAATAAGTTTAAAAGCACTAATAGAGAAATAACTCTTTATCTTATTGCGCTAAGCGACGATAGAGCTTTTTCAAAGCAAAATTTGAATGCCGTCAGAATTGTTTAGAGGCGATAAAAATTCAAAAAATGATAAACTATTACATTGGATACCTACTTCTGAACATACTATTGAAATTATTGAGACAATAGTCGAATTTATTAAAAATTATTATGAAAATTGTGGACAAGTTGAAAATTGCTGCACCTTGGATACTTTAGGAACTAGATAGAAAAACGTAAACTAAAAGTATTATTCCAAAGGGAATAAATGTTTTTATAAATTTACAAGTAAATTTAAAGTAAAAGGAGGTTTTGAAATGGAGATGAAAAACAAAGTTTTAGATGCTATTAAAACTGCAGGTAAGCCAATAAGAACAGTAGAGATAGCCAACGAAATAGATGCTTAAATCCAAATGACTATTAAATATGTATCTGAATTATTAAACGAAAATGTAATAATGGAAATAAGAAGTAAAGAGGATGCCCGCTACAAGGGTTATATACCGTCCGCTAAAGACAAAACACCTATTGATGATGCTTATATAAATTACAGTAAGTATTACTTAAGACTTACTGAAGAATTTGATGAGAAACAAAAAGAGATAGAAAGGAAAGCAGAAGAGGTAAAAATTAAAACAAATAATATTTATACGGAAATTATTACTATAATGGGAATCTTTATATCTATATTTGCGATCATTTTTACAGTATTTAATCAAACCACTCTTTTTAATGGAGAATGTATAAAAAGCAATTTAATTACAATAGCTTTAGTTGATGGTTCATTAATAATTACAATATTCTTATTATTGATTTTTATAAGGCTATTTGTAATAAAGCCAGTTAAAGAAAAAGAAAAAAAGAATAAAACTTGACTAAAAACTAGTTGTTATTTGAAAGGAAATGATAATGGCTAAATATAAAAATCCTACTCCTTCAGTAGATTTACCAACTGAAGAGCAATATTTTGAATTACAAGAAATTGAATACACTGAAAAAAAGTTTGTTTATTTTGCTTTTATAGATGTACTTGGTTTTAAAAAAGCCTTTGAAAATAATGGTTTAAATAATAATTCTAAATCATATAAAAAATATAAAGATGTTTTTGAATTTTATTTCAATTTGATAAATTCGACTGATTTTTTTAAACCATCAATATGCTATACTGGTCAAACTTCGGATAGTTTATATTTTTATACGGAGAATATTGGAATTCTTATTAACTTCATTAAAATCTTTTCTTATTTCAGCGTTTATGCAATGACAAAAGATGTTTTTTTAAGAGGAGGTATTGCAAAAGGCAGTCTATATTGTAATAAGGACTATCAATTCTATGGAGATAGTGTTATCCGGGCATATCTAATAGAAAGCAATATATCTAAAAATCCTGTTGTAACTATTGATGAAGCAACATATACGGCTATTGTAGAATATGAAAATCTAAATATCTTTGCTAATAATAAAGGTAGATATTATATAAAACCTTTTACATATCTAGAAAACAAATTTAACTTAGGTTTAAACAATCCGTTATTTTGTGAAAATAAAATAGATGAAACAAAAATAAAATCTATAATTAACAAAAATAGATCTATTTTTGAATACGATGCAAAAAATTACGAAAAATATGTTTTTTTATTGAAAGAGTATGATGAATATTATAATCGTAAAGAAAATATAATAGGGGGGGAAGAAGAATGAAAGGAAATGTAGGTGCAGGTATCTTGAACATAATAACAGAGTCATTATATGATAAACCAATAGTAGTGTTCAGAGAATACATTCAAAATTCAGTTGATTCCTTTAAAAAAATGAATATTGACTCTAAAAATCTGTTTTCAAGAATATGGTTCACTGATAATACACTATATTTTTTAGATAATGGTACTGGAATTGGGGAAAATAATTTTCTTGATACAATGATAAAAATAGCAGGATCTAAAAAAAGAAAAACAAAAAATATAGGTTATAAAGGAATAGGAAGATTATCAGGAATGCCCTATTGTAAAGAACTAATTTTTATTAATATTTGCAGTTACAAAAATAATGTGTACCAAAAATATTCTATAGATAGCATGAAATATAGAAGCCTCAAAGATAAATTAAATGATTATGATTTTGACGAAATAATGGATCAAATTGGTGCATATAGTGAAAAAATATTAAATGGTGAATTAACAAATATAAAAAAGGTTATTACTTCAAATAAAGATATATTTATAAATCAAGACACTGGATTCTTAGTAATTTTAAAGGACTTGGAACCAGTTTTAAGAGCAATTATCGAAAAAAAGGAAAGTATTTATGAAGAATTAGGATGGCTTTTACCCGTAAAATTTAAAGAAGAGCTTTTAACGTCAAAAATAGAATACTTGTTAGAAGATATAAAAGAACCATACCCTAGAACAAATATTATACCGGCAGAAACCTACAATATTAACTTCAACGGCAAAGAAATTGAACGTCCAATTTCTTTGAGCATGCTGAGAGACTATACATGTAAAAATGATTTTGAATATGCAATTGGGTTTATTACATTCTATCGTGATAAAATATCAATAGACAGAAAAAATAAATTAAGTGGCATAAAGCTATATCTTGATAATATTCTACTTTGTGACGAAAGTGAGCTTATTCCAGTTTTACATCAGTATAACTATTTAAGATATCCAGTTTACGAATTAATACAATCAGTAAAAGGCATTGGAGCAATAATCTATATTGTAGATAAAGTGAATATATCATCTAATGCAAGAAGGACTTTTATAGAACTATCTGATATTGATTCTTTTAAGTTTTTAGAGTATTTATCTGTGTTTATAGAAAACATTTATCAAGCAAGGTATGAACTATCAAAATATAGGAGAGCAAGTAAAAACCATATACAAGATGAATCTAAATTTATACAATTAAAAGAAGCAGCTAACGCAGCATTACAAAAATTAGCAACCGATAAAATTGAAATAGAAATTGAAGAAAGTTTAGCACAAGATTTTAGCGATTTAACTGACATTGAGAAAAAACAAATTATTAAAGGAAAACTAACAAAAGATATGAATATAAAAATAAAAGAATATTTACAGCAAACAAATTATTTTGATTATGATAATGCAACAAAAGATTTCTTAACTTACCTGTTGTCAAATTAATTTTCTAGCAACTAATAATTAAAAACTTTACATATTATTCGTTCCATGATACACTTAACTTGGTGATGAAAGTGGAGAAAATATTATTAGTCGAACCCAATTATAAAAATAAATATCCCCCTATCGGACTGATGAAATTATCAACATATTATAAAAATAAAGGGGATTTTGTTAAGTTTGGAAAGGGTTTGCTTCCGCAATCCGAAGTGAAAAAATTCGATAAAGCATTTATTACTACATTATTTACATTTGATTTTAAGATGTGTGTACAAACTATACGCTACTACATAGCAATTTTAGGAACAAATAATGTTTTTGTTGGCGGAATCGCTGCAACAATAATGCAGGGAAATTTCTTAAAAGAAATACCTAATCTTAATATTGTAACCGGTCAATTAACAAATTCAATAGAAATTGGATATAATGATGAAGTAAATATTGATCTTATGCCATTAGATTATGATATTTTATGGGATATTTCTTATGAATATCCTATGGCAGATAGTTATTTTCTTTATACATCCAGGGGGTGCCCGAGAAAGTGCAAATTTTGTGCTGTTAAAACATTAGAGCCACAATTTTACGATTGTGATAATATTACAGCACAAATAAGAAATATCGATGCTCGTTTTGGTATAAAGAGACAGATGTTAGTAATGGATAATAATATACTTTTTTCTAAGTCATTTAATAATACAATTGATGAAATTAAAAGCTTGGGATTTGGTAAAAGCAATAATAAAATTAAGAAAAATGGTGTCATGAAATATTACATCTCAAGCCTTAGCCAACGAATTGAAAAAAATAATAATTATGATAATCTTTTAAAACGAATAAAAAAAGAGATATTAAGTCTAAAGTTTCAAAGAATAAATAAATATGATACAAAAAAACTTAAAGAAATAGTAAAAATAGTCGAAGGCAATAATAAAATAGAAATAGTTAACTGGGTTTTAAATAATAGTGACTATTTGACAGACTTTTTTGAAAGGTATAATTATCATAAGATTACAAGGTATGTAGACTTTAATCAGGGCTTAGATGCAAGATTGTTTACTGAAGAAAATACTAAAAAGCTTTCTGAATTAGCAATAAAGCCTTGTAGAATAGCCTTTGATAATTTAGAAATAAAAGATATCTATTTCAATGCTATGAATATGTGTGTTAATAATGGCATAAATAGATTTTCCAATTATCTACTTTATAATTTTGAAGAAAAACCTGAAGACTTATGGGAAAGACTTTATTTAAATATTGAGTTTTGTAAAAAACACAGTCATATAAATTTGTTTTCTTTCCCTATGAAATATGCTTCTATTGAACATATTGATCGTAGCTTTGTCGGAGAATATTGGAATAAAAAATATCTTAAAGCAATCAATGTAATACTTAATGTTACCTCAGGAGTTGTTGCAAAGGAAGATGATTTTTTCATAAGAGCATTTGGACAAGACAAGGAAGAATTTTTAGAAATTTTAACAATGCCAGATGAGTTTATAAGATACAGAGATTACTTTGATGAAAAAGGTATTACACAACTATGGAGGTATTGCTATCGACAGCTATCAGATATTGAAAAAAATATATTAATAAAAATATTAGAAAAAATAGTTGAGGAGCCTGATGTATTAAATGAAAAATATGGCCCCAAAATAGATAAAATTCTAATTTTCTACATTATCAAAAAAAAGGCTTTTGCCAATAATGAGTTATATTATTATAATATTCTAAATGATTATAAGTATTTAATTAACTTTTAAATGTTTATTTGATGGCTATGGTAAAGAAAAAAGGAAGTGTGAGATAGCCTGTGTCTTGCTTCTTCCGAAATTTTTTAGAGAATTAGTTTAGCAAAATCCTATAATATTGTAGGCTAAGCATAAAGAGTAAAGCCAAAATTTAAAATGTTTTAGATAATTTACTTAATATTTTTGGATATCTATGCTAGTTGAAAATTTAAAATGGATATAATAAAAAACACCACTATTATCCGATTGAAATTTTATAATTCTAGGATATACCTTATTTTTTTAAGAACATTAACCGAATATGCGGATTAACCCAGAAACTGAGCCACCTGCTCATTTGAATTATAATAAAGTCTTGTCATCCTTAAATGATTCAATGATAGCATCAACAGCACATCGCTTAATGTAACCCCTTTTTTATTTTTAAGTATATACTCATCTATATAAGAGCTTTGTTTATTAACTGTAAGATTGCCCCTCTATTCGATTATTTGTAGCTATAAGTAAAGTCACCTTTTGTTATGTTTAGCTTTTTCATTCTGTAGCTTAAAGTCTGACGCTTGAGGCCCAGTGCCTGAGCAGCTTTAGATATATTACCGTTTGTTTTTAATATGGCATCTATTATAATACTTTTTTCAAAGTTATTTAAACTTTTATCAATACTGCCAGTATCGCCTGCGCGGCTACTAAAGTCACTATTGGCAGATTTCTCTCTCTCTTCTTGCTGTTTGGATGATTCGCTCAAATGTGATCTTGTCTTTAAAGTTTTCATAAAGCTTGATAAATGCTCTGGTTTCAAAACATTATCATACTTATCTATGAGATTCATTCCGCTTTCAATGCAATGTTTCAATTCTCTTACATTACCCGGCCAGTCATATTCCCAAAATTCCTCCATCAGCCCATCTGAAAGAGAAAGCACATTTTTATTAAACAGATTATTGTAATAATTTAAAAAATAAGTTATTAAGATTGGTAAGTCTTTTTTTCTTTCTCTCAAGGGAGGAACAATAACATTAACTACATTTAGGCGGTAGAATAGGTCCTCGCGAAACCTTTTATTACTGACTTGTTCCTTCAAATCCACATTTGATGTCGATAAAACTTTTAAATCAAGATTGATTTTTTTGACCCCTCCAACCCTCTGCACTTTCTTTTCCTCAAGAATCCTCAATAATTTTGATTGTAAAAATAAATCCATAGAATTAATCTCATCAAGAAGTACCGTACCTCCATTTGCCTGCTCAAATACCCCGGGACGATCCACTGCATCTGTAAAACCTCCTTGAGCGGTACCGAATAGTATGCCTTCCAGCAATCCTTCCGGCAAGGCTGCACAGTTTATTGCAATAAATGGCTTATTAAACCTCTTGCTATAATTGTGTATGCTTTCTGCAAAAAGTTCTTTACCGGTACCGGTTTCACCGGTAATTAAAACAGGCGAAGATGTTTGACTCGCCTTTTTGGCTATTTCTACAGTGTTTTTAATAAGATAGTTTTCTCCGATTATGTCATCAAATGTTATTTTGTTTTTTTTTCTACTTGCCTTTAACTCCTTATTTGCAAAGATAACTTCCTCCTGCAAATCTATTAATTTAAGTGACATCTCTTTAACCGCGGAAATATCCCTTACGACTTCTATAGCGCCCACTACTACACCATTTTCATAAAACGGCAACGTTGTATTTAAAGTGGTTATTTTCCGCCCATATACTGTTTGATAGGTCTGAAGGACATTTTTAGACGGTTTACCCTCTTTTATGGTTTTTAATATCGTACTGTTTTTGTTGCTTAATCCGGGAAAAATATCAAAAATATTTTTCCCTTTGATGCGATCAAATTTCATGCCTTCAATTTTTTCAATGGATTTATTATAAAAAAGTACTTCACAATTTTTATTTACGACTAATATACCTTCATCAAGAATATTTAATAACTCAAATGTGCTAATTTTAGACAGCAATTTTTCCGTTTCATTTTTTTGCTCTTTAGAGCTTCTTATCATGCTCACTTATTAAATCCTCCTGCAATACTTTAATTAATTTATTTAGCTATTATTTTAAATTAATAATAACATTATAGCTGTCATATTGCAAAATATTTTGCTCTTTCAAATTATTTTTTACATATGCCATTAACACAAATGGGATAAACATTATAAAATAACTATGGCATCATTTTTGCATAAATATGATTGTAAATAGTAAGCGCTTACTAATTTTAAAAAATTAACAATTATAAACGCAGGCCTTTGCTACAAACTACCTCAAACTAAAGCCATCACTGCATAATGGTATGTATACCTGATTATTGGTGAACTAACCTAAGCATATAAGAAAGAAGGCGATATGGTAAAAACTAATACCTTAACTTATATAAATAATTTTATAATAGGGAGGCGGAACCATGTATGAACTAAAAATTATTGATGCGAAGCAGTTTAAGTCCATTATTACTATGGAAGATGTTATAAGTTCAGTTGAGAAGGCTTATTCTTTATATTCTACAAAAAAAGCAGGCCTTTTCCCAGTAATCATACACGAATTCGAGCAGGGTAAAAATGATATGGATATAAAATCAGGTCATCTTGAAGGAGCAGGATTTTATGGTCTGAAAATACTGGGCTACAATAAAGATAACCCTTCCTTTGGACGGGCTGCCCTATCCGGATTGATAATACTGATGGATATAGAAACTCAGCAGCCTATGGGTATTATTGATGCGTCTTTTGTGACATTTATAAGAACAGGAGCCGCAGGAGCAATAGGAGCCAAATATTTAGCCAGAGCGGACTCAAAAACCGTAGCCATAGTAGGTGCAGGCTCTCAAGGCAAGTCCCAATTATTGGGGCTGTCAACAGCATTCCCCGGCATAAAAGATGTGCATTTCTTTGACATTAACTTTGAAGCTACGCAAAACCTTATAAAAGATGTACAAGCAGACTATCCGAAAATCAAGCTACACGGACAAAAAATGAAAGATATAAAAGAAATTTTAGCTATAGCGGATATATTAGTTACATGCACTACTTCAAGGAGTCATTATATAAAAAGCGATTGGATCCGCCCCGGCACACATATTAATGCAATCGGAGCGGATATGACAGGAAAACAGGAATTGGAACCGGCTCTAATTGCAAGATCCAAAATCTATACCGATAGCATTATTCAGTCCATAGAAAAAGGTGAATGCCAATGGGCATACTCTAAAAACCTTATTAAAAAAGAAAATATCACGGAAATCGGTAGTGTCATTGCCAGCATTAAAAAAGGTAGGGTTTACGAAGACGAAATCACCATATTCGATGCAACAGGAATAGCACTCCAGGATTTGATTACTGCTAAACTGGCACTGGATAAGTCATCAGGTTCCTGCAGTGTAATTCAAATGGAATAACCGTATATGATACTTGATAAAAACATTAATAAAATAACTAACTAAAAAACGAAAGGAGTTAAAAAAGTATGGAAAAGTTTGATATTGATGCAATTAGGAGGGATTTCCCGGCGCTGAATGATTATGTATATCTAAATTCTTCTTCTATATCCCTAATGCCTATGCCAGTTCAAAAATCACTTTCCGAGTTTTCAGATAGAATTAATTATGCCGGTACCGTCAGCTTCGATGAGGAAGCAGAAATAGGATCTGTTGAAGAAACCAGGAAAGCTTTTGCAAAGCTTTATAACTGCTCTGAAGATAATTTGGCGATTGTCACAAGTGCCACGGAAGGACTATGCCAGGTTGCATGGGGGCTTCAACCCAAAGGTACTATATTAGCAGTGGATATAGAATTTCCATCGGGAGTCACAGCATGGGCCAGAGTCGCAAAGCAAACCGGAGCAAATATTAAGTTTATAAGAATTAAGGACCGTCCGGCAGACTTAATGTTGGAGGAAATTATTGATAATATTGATGATAATACCTCCGTAGTATGCATAAGTCACGCGCAGTACTCAAACGGTTTAGTAATTGACATACAAGCTTTGGCAGAATACTGCCATTCTAAGAATGTGAGATGTATTATAGATGCTGTTCAATCTACCGGGATCATACCTATTGACTTATCCAATTCCAAAATAGATGCCCTCGTAACAGGCGGCTATAAATGGTTGTGCGGGCCTTTCGGAGCAGCGGCTTTGTATATAAGTGATGAAATGAAAAAAATCATTGAGCCGACATTCGTAGGATGGAGGTCAATGAAGGATCCTTATATTTTTGATGCAACTCGCTATGAATATAATACCGGCATTAGAAATTACGAATATAGCACGATGAGCTATGCTGCCGGCTATGCCCTCGGAGAATCAGTAAAATACCTTTTGGACATTGGAATTGATCAAGTAAACAAACAAGCCATCAAAGTCAGTGATTATTTAATGTCCCAACTTGAAAAACTGGGCTCAGTTATTCTTAGCCCAAAGGAACCTCACAGAAGGACTGGAACCGTATTTGCACGTTTTCCCGGATTTGACGGTGAAAAGGTTGCAGCGGAATTAAATAAAAACAATGTAATCGTATCGCCAAGATTTAACGGAACCAGATTTTCCTGCCACTTCTTTAACAATGAGAAAGATATAGACAAGGCAATAAGTGTGCTAAAATCAATATTAGACAAAACAAACTAGGTTTATGGGTGGTTCCCTTAATCTAATGAAAGCGATTCCGGTATATTATTTATGAAAATACATGCAGAAGAGTGTCATTATTAATTTTGGTAGGCGTTTGGGTTTTATCAAAGATATCACATTGTTGTAAAGTTAATAGCAAAAATGATGCTTAATTGTCATTTGCATTTTCTAATTTTAAAATGGGAGGTAGAAGTGTGTCAAGATATAAAAAGAACTTGCAGGGTGGGCAACGCGGCGAGCTAATAGAGAAAAGGCTTAACGAACTTTCCATTCATAGCTGTATTAAAAATGGGATATGGAGGGCAGCTTACACAAATGAGTATTTAAATGCTAAGAATTTAATAAGGCAATGGATGTCAGAGGAAGGGCTATTAACTATCGAAGATGCTGTTGGTAATGTTTTTGGTAGAGTTAAAGGAGAATCTCCAGATACAATATTAGTTGGTTCACATTTAGATACTGTAAAAAACGGCGGGAAATATGATGGCGCAACAGGTATAGTTACAGCAATAACCGCTGTAGGTGAACTTGTCGAAGAATATGGAAAACCAAAATATTCTGTAGATGTAGTCGCTTTTATTGAGGAGGAAGGAAGTAGATTCGGTCTTGCTTTTTTTGGCAGCAAAGCTATGATGGGCAAACTTAATATCGAAGATCTATATGAAAAGGACACTGTTGATATGACTATTGAGCAATCTATGAAAAAAGCAGGATACCTTCCCGAAAGGTTTAAGGAAGCAAAGAGAAATGATATTCTTTCTTTTATTGAGCTTCATATTGAGCAAGGACCCATTTTGCATAAAAATGATATAAACATTGGTATTGTTCAGAACATAGTTGGATGTATTACACACTCAATTGTAATTACGGGGGAACAAAATCATGCAGGGACAACTCCGATGGAATGTCGAAAGGATCCCGTCGTTGTAGCAGCAAAATTTATAGACGAAATTACAATATATGCAAAAATAATATCCAATACTGCTACATTAACTGTAGGGGATATTAAAACTGTGCCGGGAATGATAAACGTAATTGCAAGGGAGGTGAAATTATCTATAGATCTAAGAGATGGAAATAAAGAAAATTTGATTCAAATTAATAATTTTATAATTAAAACCATTGAGGATATAAAAAAAGTAGGCTACGGTGTATGTATAGATACACAAATTTTTGAAATGCCAATATTTCTAGACTTGAAGCTTATCAAAACAATAAAAGAAGTAACGGGAGAACTTAATGTTAGCTCAATTTTCATGAATAGCGGAGCAGGGCATGATGCCCAAATAATATCAGATTCTATTCCTGCATGCATGATTTTTATTCCAAGCTTGAATGGAATTAGCCATTCGAAGGATGAATTTACTTCAGTAAATAATTTAGAATGCGGTTTTCATGTATTAAAAGGAGTTATAAAGAAGCTAGCTTGGAACATTTAAATGTTCCCGGAAAAGTTATTGTAATAGTTAAGGAAATCCATACAAATATGTTAATCAAATGAGGAAGGTACGAACACTAATCTAGAGTTATTGATTAAATAATGGGCAGATAATATGTAATCTGTTAACATGGTTTAAACTTAATTTATTATATAAAAAAGGAGGAAAAATAATGAAATTAAAGAAATTTACAATGCCACACACTTTTGTACTATTATTTATAGTAATTGTGCTGGTTAGCTTAGCTACATATATATTACCAGCTGGTCAGTACGATAGAGTATTGGATGAAACCACTAATAGGTATTTAATTGATCCAAATAGCTTTCAAATAGTAGAGCAGTCACCGATCGGATTTTTTGATTTATTTCAAAGCATTTATAATGGTATGTTAGAAGGAGCATCAATAATTTTCTTCGTTTTTTTTGCCTACGGTTATGTCTATTTAATAATAAAATCAGGTGCGCTAAATGGTGCTATAAAGGTATTATTAGAAAAATCGAAGGGAAAGGAACATTTTTTCATTCCGATTATTATGATTATTTTTTGCTTAATAAGTGCAAGTGCTGGGCTTTATGATGAGTTATATGGCATTATCCCAATAATAGTAGGGATTGCAATTGCGATGGGCTATGATGCTATTGTCGGAATGTCAATGATATGTACTTCTTTGGCTATCGGTTATGCTGCTGCATTTATGAATCCTTTTACTATAGGAGTTGCACATTCGATTACAAAACTGCCTATGTTTTCAGGAGCATTATTTAGAATAATAGAGTTAGTCTTTTTTATAGCAATAGGTGCATGGTGGACTTTACGTTATGCAAAAAAGGTAAGAGCCAACCCCGAATTGAGCTTGGTAAAAGATATTGACTTTGGTTCACTTACCTTAGATAAAAATGAAATCGAGGTAGCGGAGTTTAATACTAGGCATAAACTAATAATAGTAGGTTTTATTATATCTTTTGTTATTATCATGTATGGGGCAATAGAACATGGATGGTTTTTGTCTGAAATTTGTGGTTTGTTTTTCATTATGATGATAGTTACAAGTATTATACAAAAATGGAGTCCTAACACAGTAGCAGAATTGTTTTTAGAGTCAGCGGCAGAAATAATATATGCTGCACTTATTATAGGTATCGCAAGAGGTGTTTTAGTTGTCCTTGATAGTGGTAATATAACAGATACTTTAATATATTACATGTCAGAGCCATTAAAATCCTTACCAACCTATGTAAGTGCATGGTTTATGGTAATTATTCAGACAGTTATGAATTTCTTTATACCATCTGGTAGTGGGCAGGCGATGGTTACTATGCCAATAATGTCACCTATAGGCGATATTATTGGACTTAATAGACAGATAGTGATTCTAGCTTTTCAGTTTGGAGATGGGTTATCAAATCTAATATGGCCCACCGCTTCAATATCAGTAATGTGTGGAATGGCAAAAGTTCCAATTAATAAATGGTGGAAATTCTTTATTCCACTGTTTGGAATATTAGTAATCGTTCAAATCATTTTTATTACAATAGCAACAATTATAGGTTATGGCCCCTTTTAGAAAAAATTTTGCAACCTGATAAAGGATAACAATCTAATCAGATACAGCATTGTGGTTTAGGATATGTCAAGGCTTGTATCAATCGAGAGCAATTGACATATCTTAAACTAATATTCAACAAACTTGGAGGTTAAGTGTTTTCATATATTATACTAACTTACAGGAAGGAGTAGTTATGGATAGCAATATTTTATTATATAAAGAAAGAGTTTTTAAAGAGATAGAGGATATTGGGCCTTCTATTATTGAATTATCTGATTGGATGGCTGATAATCCAGAGCTATCCGGTCAGGAGTTTATAGTAACGGAGAAAACAATTGATATATTAGAAAAATATGCATTCAAAGTCACAAGAAATTATATGAACTTGCCTACAGCTTTTAAAGGTGTGCTTAAGAATAAAGGCAATACAAACATTGCTTTCTTAATGGAATATGATGCACTTCCGGTTATAGGACATGGCTGTGGACATAATGTGAGTGGTTGCATAAGTTTACTTGCGTCATTAGCACTTTCAAAATGCGCAGAAATAATTGTTGGTGGTCTAGATATTATAGGTACACCTAACGAGGAGTCAGAAGGTTCTAAAGTGCATATGTCCGAAAATGGTGCCTTTGATAATTATGATTTTGCTATGATGATTCATATGTCAAATGATGATATGATAACAAAAAAATTCGTAGCATTAGATGCCATTGAATTTACATTTACAGGGAAACCTTCCCATGCAGGGACGAGTCCCTGGTTTGGTATAAATGCATTAAATGGCGCACAATTGTTTTTTCATTCAATAGACATGCTTAGACAACATGTTAAACCAGATGTTAGAATGCACGGTGTTATTCTTGAAGGTGGCCTCGGACCCACACCAAATATTGTTCCTGAAAAAGCAGTAGTTAGATTCCATTTTAGGGCACACAAAAGAAAGTATCTTAATTTAGTTATAAAAAAAGTAATGGATTGTGCTAAAGGTGCTGCTATTGCAACACAAACAAAAGTAGACTATAAATACTTTGAACCAAAGGTTGATGAAATGCTTAGAAACCAAGTAGCTGAAAACCTAGTTTCTTCTGTATATGATTATTTAGAAATTGATATTAATCATGAGGATGAGGCAGAGACAATCTCTTCTGATGTATATAGTGTTAGTAAAATATGCCCTACTATTCATTCCTATTTAGCAATCTGTAATAAGAATGTAAATCTACATACAAGGGAATTTGCACATGCAACTAAAAGTAAAAAAGCCCACAAAGCTATTATTAATGGTGCTAAAATTATGGTACTATCAGCACTTAATGTATATTATAATGAGGCGTTAAAAGCTGAATTGAAAAAAGATTTTAAAAAAGGACTAGAATTAAATAAATAATATCTCAAATAACTTATTGTAAAGTAGTGTAAAGATATGGCAGACATTTAACAAGCGGGTTATTAGACTATAAAATAATTTGTGTATAAAAATTCTCTTGGTTAAGGTGAAAGACAACTTAATATGGATGGCTTTTTAATGGCAAGAAAAAATCAGAAAAGTAGATCCTGTAAAAAACTTTGTGTAAAGTTAATTAATAATCTCCTCCTTGGCGAGAATCTGGATATAAAGCAAAGGAGGAGATTTATATTTTGCCAACAATATCTAAAGAAGTGATCCGGGGGCTAATCCGGGGGGAAAGTTTTAGTAGTCCTGATGTAAGCATCAGAGCGACTGAGAAATGTTGATTACATTAGCGGGTGTAACCCCCGTCCGGAAAGGTCAAAGCCGGGCCACCGGTAACGAGTCATGGAGGATGTTCAGTAATGGATTATCTTCAAGCGTTGACAGATAGGCAT
>CAZMPR010000015.1:0-14781 GCA_964568265.1 uncultured Clostridiaceae bacterium
CGGTAGCACAAACTCATAGCTGGGATTCAACAGATTCAGATGCTAAAAAGAGGGCGAAGCAGATTGTTCTTGTAAAACGTGTTATAGATACTTACTATCCCGAAGCTATTTCATCCCCCAAAGGCTCAACAAAGCATTAATAAAAGTAGAAAAGGAAGAGAATTAATATGAAAACGATAGTAACACCTATTACAGATTTAGATATTGATAGCCTTTCCGTAGGTGATATGATTTATATTTCTGGATATATTTATACCGGTAGGGATGCGGTACTGCCGAAAGTATTAGATTTGATAAAAAATAATAAGCTGGAAGATGCAGGAATAGATTTACAGGGCAGTGTGATCTTTCACACTGCCGTCAGCCCCGCCGGTGTCGGCCCCACTTCAAGCAATAAACTTGAAATAGAAGGCAGTTTTCCTGAACTATCAAAAGCTGGGGTCAAATTGCATTTAGGTAAAGGGGAAATAAGCCAAGAAACAATAAATGAATTGGGAAAATATAATTCCGTATATGCTGTTACCCCACCTGTTACAGCGTTATTAGTAAGTAGAATACAAGAGAAGAAAGTAGTTGCATTTCCTGAATTGGGGATGGAAGCGATGCATCAATTAAAAATAGATAAGTTTCCGATTATCATTGCGGCAGCTCACGGAAAATCGATATATTCGCAGAAAGGATAATTAGGTGAGAAAAATGAATAATGAAGAATTGATAATAGAAAAAGTAAAAGACACGTTAGTAAGAGCAAGCTCCGTTTTTAGTGATGATATGAAAGAGGCTTATTGCAATGCATTAAGCAAAGAAAGTCTTCCCAGAGCAAAATGGGTGATGGAAACTATTTTTGAAAATGCCGAGGCATCGGAAAAAAACCGCAGCCCACTATGCGACGATACAGGCATTCCTCATGTATTTATAGAAGCCGGCCCTAATAAATGCATTAATGGGAGTATGCTTGAGGCAATACAAAAAGGTGTTGCCGCAGGATTAAGAGAACTGCCGGGAAGACCCATGGCTATTAAAGGGGACGATAATCAAAGATTGGATCAATCAGGCGGATTAGATGAAGACCCCGGGGCATTATTGCCTGCACCCATCCTTATAAAACCAATAGAAGAAGATGTTCTTCGGGTTTATGTACTTATGTTGGGAGGCGGGCCCGCTATCAGAGGAAAAACATATAGGGTTTTCCATAAACATAATGTATCTGTAGTTACCGATGAAATCATAAAATGGGCAAATGAAGCAGTGGCACTTCTTGGCTGCACACCATGCACTTTGGCAGTCGGAATAGGAAGATCACAATTTGAAGCTACGGCTTTGATGATGGAAGCCATGGTTTATGGTAATCGTTCGAAACAAAGCGAAATTGAGAAACATATAACCGAAAAGGTTAATGAAAGCAACGTGGGTCCAATAGGTTTAAATGGAAAGACTTCTGTTTTAGCTACTTTCCTAAAAGTAGGAGAGCAGAGGGCAAGTGGAGTAAGGGTAGTATCCCTACGTCCCTGTTGTTGCTACGAACCGAGAATTGCCAGTGTAGAACTGTAAAATAAAACATATGTGGGTGGAGGTATATATATGACAGAATCAATAAAAGTCGATTGGGAGAGGCTGAGGGATCTTTTTGCTAAAATATATATCGCTAAAGGTATACCTGAAAACGATGCATATATGGTTGCAAACAATTTGATTTCTGCGGAACTGAATGGTGTATACTCCCATGGTGCTGCAAGAATGAAAATGTATTTGAGATATATAGATAATGGACAAATCAATATGAGCGGTGATATCAAAGTCCTTAAAGAAAGTGCATCTACTATTCATATAGATGGTAATAATTGTTTGGGTGCGGTAGTTGCAACAAAAGCAGTAAGAAAAGGTATAGAAAAAGCAAAGCAATCAGGCTCAGCTATTGTAAATGTTTGCAACTCAAATCATTTCGGCATAGCTGCATATTATACAAGAATGATCGCAGAACAGGGTCTGATAGGAATTGCCATGACAAATGCATTTCCTCATGTTGCACCTTGGGGAAGCTATAAAGGTTATTTAGGCACAAATCCTATTTCATTTGGGGCTCCTACTGCATCAGGCGAACCAATGGTACTGGATATGTCTACATCAATTGTAGCAAGGGGGAAAATTTCGGTTGCTGCTGAAAAAGGTGAGCCAATCCCCGCAGGATGGGCTTTTGATAAAAATGGTAATGCAACTACCGATGCAAAAGCGGCCGTTGAGGGGGCATTATCCCCTATAGCTGGACCTAAAGGCTATGGATTATCACTGTTTATAGATGTTTTATCCGGTGTACTGTCCGGCGGTAGGTTTGGGGGCCACTTAGGGCCACAAGCTGATGGGATTAAAAGAAATGCGGGTATTAGCCACTTCTTCATGATGGTTGATATAGCGCAATTTATGCCTCTGGAAAGTTTTAATGAGCGAATGCAACAAATGATAAGTGATATAAAAACATTGCCTAAAATTGAAGGGGTTCCAGAAATATTTATGCCGGGTGAAATAGAACAACGAAAAATTGAAAAGTTCAAAAAGGAAGGTATACCGTTGAGTGAAACACTGATAGATGAGCTAAAGGGAATGTGTAAAAAACTAGACATAGAATTTAAACTCAATGAAATGTTACAAAAATAAGGATAATTGAATGTTATGCGAGAGGAGGGATATCTGTGGGTGGGGCTGATAAATTATATAGTTATCGCTATAATACTTTTAATGAATATGTAAATACTTCCATAGCAAAAAAGAATTCATTTTACAAAACTCCTGCAATAGCTTATATGAAGCCTTTTAAAATTACTGGCAACCTATACTATATAGGCGATAAAATGGTATGTTCATATTTAATTGATACCGGTGAAGGCTTGATCATGTTTGATTCAGGTTACCAACATACTATCCATTTATTAATACAATCCATATGGGAGTTAGGGTTTAACCCTTCAAAAATCAAATACCTAATTCATACACATGGGCACTTTGATCATTTTGGCGCTTGCAACGAATTCAGAGCCTTATATGGTTGCAAAACGTTTATGAATAAGGCAGATGTAGATATGATAAAAGATAAACCTGTGGGGGCACTTATGAGCATGAGTCCTAATCCTTGTGCTGAATTACCAACAATAGATGAGGCATTTGATGACGGAGATATTATCGAATTAGGAGATACAAGGGTAAATTGTGTAAATACTCCTGGGCATACACCAGGCAATACTACATTTTTTTTCAATGTAGCTGGTAATAAGAAACAAGATTATAAAGTAGGCTATTTGGGGGGGACGGGCTTTATGACGCTTCATAGAACATTTTTAGAGGAATATGGTTTTCCACTATCCTTACGTGATGACTTTATTACCTCTATTAAAAAAATAGAAAATGAATCTGTAGATATTGTTCTGACGGGCCATCCAACACATAATAAATTATTAGAAAAGTATGGCATTCTTATGGAGGATAAAAAGTCAAATCCCTTTATTGATGAGAAGGAATGGAAGACCTTGTTAAATAAACTTTTACAGAACTATAAATTGTTCTTAGATACGAAATGATGAAACTTAATAATTTAAACTATGAAAAGTGATAGGAGGATCAAGGCATGAATAAATATATCTTTAAGCGATTATGGCAGTTAATACCTGTTATAATAGGGGCTTCTGCGATCATATTTTTCATTTTGAGCTATAGCAAACAGGATCCTGTTATGATGTTGTTAGCTGATTCCGACCCCAGTCTTGAACAAATAGAAATGATGAGACAAAAACTAGGATTAGATAAACCTGTTTGGATGCAGTTTTTGTATTATATGAAGGGTTTGGTAATGGGTGATTTAGGTATTTCCTATAATTCAGGCAGACCTGTTTTCCAGGAGTATATGCTTAGATTTCCAGCAACTCTTAAATTAGCATTTTGGGCGTTGTTTGTTTCTGTGTTAATTTCTATACCGATAGGTGTTATTTCTGCAGTTAAACAATATTCTTGGTTTGATAATTTTGGTATGACTTTTGCTGTACTGGGCGTGGCAACTCCGAATTTCTGGTTGGGATTAATGCTGATTATGTTATTTTCAGTAAAACTCGGGTGGCTCCCATCGGGAGGTTATGGTGGCTTGAAGTATCTTATTATGCCAGCCTTTACCCTCGGAACGGGGCAAGCAGGGTTGGTAACAAGAACGACACGGGCCTGCATGCTTGAGGTAATTAGACAAGATTATATCCGTACAGCCCGTGCAAAAGGATTATCAGAAAGGGTAGTTGTTATAAAACATGCCTTGAAAAATGCTTTGATTCCAGTAGTGACAGTTTTGGGAATCCAATTCGGACATTCACTTGGCGGTGCTATGATAACAGAAACTATTTTTTCTTGGCCTGGAGTAGGCAGATTGATGGTTGACGGCATTAATAAATACGACAGACCTGTTGTAATTGGTTGCGTAATAATGCTTTGTATTATGGTATCTGTTATGAATTTACTCGTGGATATTTTTTATGCATATCTTGATCCACGTATCAGGTTTGAATATACAAAGTAAAGGGGTGTACAAATTGCCGGAAATGATTAGTGCAAAAGAAGGTTCCAGCAACAAATTAATAATTGAAGAAGCTACTAAACGTAAAAGAGTGAGCCAGGTTGAAGAGGTTTGGGGAAGAATGAAAAGCAATAAGATGGCAATGGTGGGAATGGCTATATTTTTGGCTATGGTGTTAATTGCATTGTCAGCGGGAATTTTAGTTGATTATCAAAAAGATGTTGTTACACCTAACATTCCCAATAGATTAAAAGCGCCAAGCAGAGAGCATATTTTTGGTACTGATGCTATGGGACGCGATATTTTGGCGAGAATGATATATGGTACCCGTGTTTCTTTTAGCGTTGCATTTGCCGCTGTAGCATTCCAGGTTGTAGTCGGGACTCTTTTCGGAGCCGTTTCAGGATATTATGGGGGTAGAATCGATGATATAATGATGCGTGTAAATGATGTTGTAGCGTCTATTCCGAATATTCTTTTAGCAATTACAATCGCAACAGCACTGGGACATAGCATCGTAAACATGATTATTGCTATTGGAATTGCAGGAACGCCAGCACTTATAAGGGTTGTTAGGGCAACAGTGATGCAATATAAAAGTCAAGAGTTTGTGGAGGCTGCTAAAGCATTAGGAGGTAATGATTGGCAGATAATATACTCACATTTGTTGCCCAATTGTATAGCACAGATTATTGTTCAAAGCACTCTAAGAATAGCTACAGCGATACTTGCTACTACAAGTCTAAGTTTTCTTGGAATAGGAATTAAACCACCTACACCAGAATGGGGGAACATGCTCTCAGGAGGGCGAGAGTTTTTGCGTAATGCACCTCATATAACAGTAATTCCTGGGCTGGCCATAGTAATTACAATTATATCTATAAATTTAATGGGTGATGGTCTTCGTGATGCTTTAGATCCGAAATTAAAGAGGTAAATAGGAGGGTAAATATGACAGTTGGTAATGATTATGCGCTTGAAATTAATGATATTGTTGTTCATTATGAGACCAAGGAAGGAATAGCAAAAGCTGTGAATGGGGTTAATATTAAATTACCACAAAAAGGAACCTTAGGTCTTGTCGGTGAGACAGGGGCTGGGAAAACAACATTAGCGTTATCTGTTCTTAGGCTTGTGCCAGACCCACCAGGTGTAATAAGAGGTGGGGAAATATTTTTAAACGGTAAAAACATTTTAAAGTTGTCTGAAAAAAGCATGAGAAAAGTAAGAGGTAAAGAGGTTTCAATGATATTTCAAGACCCCATGACGAGTCTAAATCCTATCCATACGGTTGGAAGCCAGATAGCCGAGGTTTTGCAGCATCACGAGAAGTTGACAGCGAAGCAATCAATAAAGAGAGCAGAAGAAATGCTTGAATTAGTAGGAATACCAAAAGAACGAGCTTTAGAATATCCACATCAGTTTTCAGGTGGAATGAAACAAAGGGTTGTAATAGCTATAGCTTTGGCTTGTAAGCCGAAATTATTAATTGCAGATGAACCAACAACAGCTTTAGATGTAACAATACAGGCACAAGTGCTGGAACTTATGAAAGAATTGAAAGAAAAGTTTAATATGGCAATGATTATGATTACTCATGATCTTGGGATTGTCGCTGAAACATGTGATGAAGTTGCAATTATGTATGCTGGGAAAATTGTAGAAGTTGGGGCAGTGAGAGAGGTTTTCAAGAGTTTTTCACACCCTTATACAAAAGGATTATTTGATTCCTTACCAACAATAAATAATAAAGATAAAAAGATAATACCTATTCCGGGACTAATGCCGGATCCAATGGAATTGCCTATTGGGTGTTCTTTTGCGCCACGTTGTTCGTATGCATTAGAAAAATGCAAAAAAGAGACTCCGAATATAAGGTATATAAGCGAAACACACGGCGTTGCTTGCCATAGATATGATCAACCAGGATTTAAGCTAACATAAGGGGGTTTGAAAATGGCTGAAAAAATTTTAAAGGTTCAAGGCTTGAAAAAGCATTTTTCAACAAAGCACGGATTACTTCATGCAGTAGATGATGTTGACTTTGAAATAGAAGAAGGTAAAACACTCGGTTTGGTAGGTGAATCTGGTTGCGGTAAATCTACTACCGGAAGACTAATTTTACGATTAATAGAACCGACTGCCGGCGAAGTTTTTTATAAAAACAAAAATGTTACTACATCAAAAAATAAAGAGCTAAAAAATTTACGTAAAGAAATGCAAATGATTTTTCAAGATCCATTTGCCTCTTTGAATCCAAGAAAAAATGTTTTCGATTTAATATGTGAACCATTACGTTGGTTCAAAGTATATAAAAATAAAGCAGAAGAAATAAAAAAAGTAGAGGTTTTAATGGAAACAGTGGGTCTTGCACAGCGACTTATAGGCAGTTACCCTCATGAGTTAGACGGAGGCAGGCGTCAGCGCATAGGTATAGCCAGGGCTTTGGCTCTTGAACCAAGACTTATTGTATGTGATGAACCCGTTTCTGCGCTTGATGTATCAATACAGGCACAAATACTAAATATCTTGGAAAACTTACAAAAAGAATTGGGGCTTACCTATTTGTTTATAACCCATGATTTATCGGTTGTCAATTATTTTTCTAACGATATAGCGGTTATGTATTTAGGGAAAATAGTTGAAAAAGCACCATCATACGAACTTTTCGATAATCCGATACACCCCTATACAAAAGCCCTGCTATCAGCAATACCAAGCATAGATGTAGATAAAAAAGCGCAACGTATTTTACTCAAAGGTGAGATTTCCTCACCAATTGATCTTCCTAATGAGTGCCGTTTTGCAAAGCGTTGCAATTATACTAATGAAACTTGTTTGAATTCTGAACCTGCATTGAAGGAAGTTTTACCAGGTCACTTTGTTTCTTGTTTCAATATGAAGAGTTAGTCTTTAGAACACTTTAATTTATTGTAGACCAGTAAAAAGAAAAAGGATGATAGATAATGAAAAACATATCTGCAGTAGGAAATTATAAAGAGATTGGTTATATAATTGGTAGAAAGCTTGAGAACGAAATAAGACAAAATATAGAAGTTTGTAATCTTAAAATAAATAACAGAGGTATAAGCAAGAATAACTTAGCGAGATATGCGGATACATTTATTGGGGTGTCAAGCAACTCGACCATTAGATTAATGGAAGGGTTAAGCCAGGGTAGCGGAGTATCTTTTGATTCAATATTGCATTTCAATGCATTTCATGAATTTTTTTTACCGGAAGAATGTACGACCTTTGCTGCAATTGGTAAAGCAACAGCTAATGGGAAACCGATTTTGTTAAAAAATAGAGATACTAGTGGTGATTCAAGGTTTGATAACAAGGAATCACACTATATGAATAAAGAAATAAGTGTTGTTATTGCTATAAAAACAGATAATGGAAACCAAATAATAGGAGTTTCAAAAGCAGGCTCTGCAGGAATTATGATGGGAATGAATAAGCATGGAATTGCTATCGCTAGTAATTTTGGACATATCTCAGAAGTAGATGAGCTAAAACCACATGACTTCCGTGGAATAAGCGGTCGGCCGCAGATGATGAGAGAGGGATTAGAGTGTACATCTGCTAAGGAAGCTGTTAATGTGATTTTGGCAAAACTGACGGAATCACCTATGAAGGTTCCTGGTATACTATTTGTTATTGACTCTGCTAATATATTTGTAATTGAAGGCAGCACAGCCAATGATATGTTTGCTGTACAACATATAACTGATGGTGCGATATCAAGAAGTAACCATTTTCAAATGCTAAGTCAGTTTAATAGTGAGAAAGATATATCCTCGATTTGTCGAAGAATACGTGCGAATGAACTTATTAGGCAAAATTATGGTAACCTTAGCAAGGAAAGACTGAAAGAATTTTCTATGGATCATAATAATGGTCCCGGTAATAACTCCATTTGTCGCCACAGTAGTAACCCCTTGGATAGTGTTACTGTTTCAGCTGCAATTATGGAAGTAGATCCGGATAATCCTCAATGTTCTACAATTGATATTGCACTTGGTTCGCCTTGTTGGGCATGGAATAATGTAGATGGGCATATCTCGATCAAAATGAGTGATGATGTCGAAAAAATACCGCAAAATTTTTTTGACGGTATACCTTTTAAAAAATATCTTAAAGATGGTGCTTTTGACAGATAGTAAACCAACAATTAGCTTTTACCTGTTTATGTAGAAAAAGAGGTGTACCAATGAGGCAGGACGGTTTGATTTTAGCTTTATATAATAGGGGAAGAATAACATTTAGTTCATTAAAACATAAGAACTTTCGAAATTTTTGGTTAGGGCAGTGTATATCATGGGTTGGAATTTGGATGCAACGTACCGCCCAGGTCTGGTTGATATATACTTTGACAGATTCGCCTTTTGTTATAGGATTATTGGGGTTCTTTCAGTTCATGCCGATGCTTTTCCTTTCGCTGCCTGCCGGAGTTATTGTAGATCGTTTTCCGAAAAAAAGGGTTATTTATTACACACAAATTGGATTCATGGTGCAATCGATAACCCTATCATACTTAGTATGGTCGGGTGAAATAGCGAGTTGGCATGTTTTAATTATGACCGGTATTTTTGGCTCCCTACAGGCTATTGACGGACCAGCACGGCAATCATACTTTATAGATTTAGTTGGTAAGGATGATCTGGCAAATGCTATCTCGCTTAATAGCACGATTTCACAATTGGCAAAATTTCTTGGTCCTATAGTAGCAGGTCTTGTGATGCTACGGTATGAAATAAGTTTTTGCTTTTTTTTAAACGGTATAAGTTATATAGCTGTATTTATCTCCTTAGCGACAGTTAAAGAGGAGGGGGCTCCACATATTACAAAGAAAAAACACATTATGATTGAAATACATGAGGGTATTAGGCACATTACAAGGAATGTGTCGCTTTGCATTACTATTCTAATAATGTTAATTTTTTGTACGTTTGCATTAAATACGCCCGTAATAATTCCAGTTTTCGCCGATGTTGTTCTTAAGCGAGGTGTTAATGGTTATACTGGGTTACTATCAGCAAATGGGATAGGCGCATTTATCGGTGCAATCTACATGGCAAATAGAACACAAGTTATGAAATGCAAACAATTGATATTTAATACGCTCATTATATCATTAATTCATATTACATTTGCATTTACGCGGAATTATTATTTATGCCTTTTACAGATGTTAGTTATTGGATTCTTGACCATTGCCTTTCTTAATATGGCTAATTCGATTCTTCAAATTAACACAAGTAATGAATATAGAGGAAGAGTTATGAGTATTTATACTTTTGTTAATCAGGGATCTCATCCTCTTGGCAATATTTTTGCCGGAACTATCATGCAATATGGTGGTGCCGCAGCAAGCTTTGCTGGGTGTGGTTTATTAACTATACTATTATTTTTTGTATTGTATATAAAGGCACCTATGGCTGAATATATAGCAAGTTGCAATAATGTGCCGACTATTGACGGGAAAGGCTAATACTCATTGTTATTTTGTATTCATTAACTGAGCTAAGCATTTGAAAACATTTTCGAAAGATTGCATAATATGCAACTTAGTGCAACAAAAAGTTGTATTGCAACAAATAAATGAATGTTGTTTTTCGTAAAAGGTATGTTATATCACTTTGCCAAAAGGGTAAAAAAAAGCAATACAATGGATTAGTCTCAGTTAGACTTTAAGTAAATCAATTTAGTTAAAAAAAGTAGAATGGCATGAAACTTGCAATATATTACGATAGTTTTAATTATCACCAAAACTAATATATGAAATAATAAGGAGGAAGAGAGATGAAAAAAAGCAAAAGGGTATTTCTAATTTTATTGTCCGTTTTTCTATTGGCTGCTTTTGTAACCGGGTGTTCAAAACAGCAAAGCGAAGCGCCAGTGGAGGATGGAGAGAATTCTGAAGTTCAATATGTTGAAGAATTAATAGTAACCGCAGCTGCTGCGCCTACAGATCTAGATCCTAATGCAACCACACAAAATGCTTCGCGTAGATTTACTTCTCACATTTATGAACCCCTTGTTAAGTTTGATCAAGAGTCAAAGACTGTTATTCCTTGGTTAGCTGAATCATGGGATCAACCAGCGGATAACGAATATATTTTCCATTTGCGTAAGGATGTGAAATTCCATAATGGTGAAACTTTAAATGCCGAAGATGTAAAGTTCACATATGAAAGATGTATGCAATTACCTGCAGCGGTGGCTTTTGTCGAACAAATAGAAAAGATAGAAGCGGTAGATGACCTAACTCTAAAAATTATACTTAAAGATCCATCGCCGACTTTTCTTGGAAACATTACACATGATGTAACTGCCATAATAAAAAAGGATCAAGATAAAAATTTTGATGATAAGCCAAATGGAACAAATGCATATATGATGGTTGAATATAAAGTAGATGACTATATGTTATTTGAACGATTTGATGATTATTGGGGCGGAGTAAAGCCTACTAAAACAATCAGAATGAGGATTGTGCCTGATAATAATGCACGTAATTTAGCTGTTGAAGCAGGAGATGTAGATATTGGAATACAAGTAACGAATGCAGATTATAGTGCACTGAAAAACAATCCTAAGGTCACTATATTAGATGTTCCTTCAATTTTAGTTGAATTTTTTGCAATGAACGTTACGAAACCTCCTTTTGACGACGTTCATGCAAGAAGAGCTGTGGCATATGCCTTTAATAAGGAGCAAGTAATAGACGGTATATATGAGGGCGATGCACTTAATGCAAAGTCTTTTATAAATGAAACAGCATTTGGATACGATCCTGATGTTAAATCTTATGAATACAATGTAGAGAAAGCAAAAGAAGAATTAGCTAAATCAAAATATCCCAATGGTTTTAAATTTAAATGCTACACAACTGCATCACGCGGTAGATATACAGAAGCATTACAGTATGATCTTTCTATTATCGGCATAGATATGGAAGTTGAGTTTGTTCAAAATATTGCAAGTGCAATAAATACGGGTTATGAGGGTGCACATATAACTTCAGTTTCTTACCCGGCTTACGATGCTGATATTATTTATAGATATCTACATTCTACAACCCACGGTGCGGGTGGAAATCTCTCATGGTATAGCAACACCGAAATGGATAAATTATTAGAAAGCACTAAAACAGAAATTGATGCAGGTAAACGGTTCCAGATATTTAAAGACATACAACAGTTAATGTATGAGGAAGCGATAAATATTCCAATTTTGACAAGAATAGTTAAGGCTGCTACTGTAGAAGGTGTAGGTGGCTTTAAGCCAGATCCGGCGACTATAGACAATTATGTGAATGCTTATAAAGTAAAATAGCTAAACTCCCCTAAAACAGTGCTATCCGCTTATAGGATAGCACTGTTCATTTAACAAATGATATCAGGAACTAAAAAAGGTAGTATAACCGTTGCCGTTATTAGGTATTAAACATAAAGCTGTTATTACTGTAATGTGGTAAAATAAAATTTGTGCAGACTGTATTGAAAATGCGAAAAGGTCAGGTAATTCTATGGATAAGAACATTAATATGCTAAACGGAAACATTTGGAGACAATTAATTATCTTTTCAACACCGGTGTTGTTAGGAGAGTTATTTCAACAACTTTATAATACGGTCGATCTAATCTTCTTGGGGAACTATGTAAGCTCAGATGCAATGGCAGCAGTCGGTGCCACCAGTAGCGTTATAAAACTACTGGTTGGTTTTTTTATGGGGATATCTGTAGGTTGCACAGTGGTAGTTGCCCGCCATTACGGTAGCAAAAATTATGAAAAATTGAAACAAAGTGTCAGCACTATTGTCTGTATGGCTATAATCTTAGGGGTGATACTGAGCATTATCGGTGTATTGATCACAGGACCTGTATTGCGTCTGCTATCCATTCCGGAAGAGATTTTTCCATATGCAATTATTTATATCAGGATTTACTTTGCCGGTATGATAGGCTTGGTTTTGTACAATATAGTAGCAGGTATACTTCGAGCGGTTGGCGATGTTCGACGTCCATTTTATTTACTTGTACTCTCTTCAATATTGAATATTGTTCTTGATGCTATTTTTGTTATTCCTTTTAAATGGGGCATAGCAGGCGTTGCCTATGCAACCATTATTTCTCAAGCTATTTCTGCAACACTAAGTTTGTTGCTTCTCATATATAATAAAGATGTATTTGATTTTAGTTTTAGAAACATGCAGATAGATAAGGTTGTGATTAAACAAGTAATGCGGATAGGGTTACCTACTGGCGTCCAAAAGACACTGACATCGTTATCAAATATTTTTGTTATATCATATATAAGCTTTTTTGGCGCTGATTGCTTGGCAGGTTGGGCTGTATATACAAAAGTAAATCATTTTATAATAATAGCAGTGCAGAGTATAGGTGCTTTTATTACTACTTTTGTAAGCCAGAACATTGGTGCAAAGCAGTATTTGCGTGCAAAAAAAGGTATTTCGGCAGCCTTTTACGCTTCAATTGTTTTAACCATATTATCATCAATAATTATACGAATTTTTAGCAGTCCCATCTCAAAACTTTTCGGCAGTGGAGACGGGATGTTGTTTTATTCAAAACTTTTTATATCAGAATTAATTTTACTGCAAATGGTACATGTGCCCATGCCAATTTATTCTGCTGCCTTACGTGGGATGGGTAAATCAGCAATAGCAACTGTACTTATGCTTACAGGTCTTGTAGGCATACGCCAATTGTATTTAACAATTATTACGCTATTTATTAATACTCCTGCAATTGTAGGTCTGGCTTTCCCTGTTGGTTGGTCTGCAGCCAGCATATTGCTATATTTTTATTATGTAAAAGTAGTGTCAAAGGGCGTTTTTATTAATGTTGATAAAAATATATATGTTGATATAGATTGAAAAGCATTTGTTATTTTATAATATAAATATATAGAAATGGAGATATTTATATTATTGAGGTTTCTGAGCATTTCTTTATTGAGACCTCAATGCAAATTAGGAGGTATCGCAATTGAAGAAAATAGCATTAATTACAACCGGTGGAACTATATCCATGAAGTCAAACAAGACGGGATTGGCTGAACCTATGGCCGGCGGTCTTGAATTACTCAGCGGGTTGCCGGCTTTTGACAATATTATTGTACAGGATATAGATTTCATTAATATACCCAGTGCACATATAAGCCATGAAAATTTAGCAGAATTAAGGAAGCTTATAATTAAGTTAAATGACGAAGGCTATGAAGGAATTGTTATTACTCATGGCACTGATACATTGGAAGAAACTGCTTATTTCTTAGACCTTACAACTAATCTAAACATACCTATAGTACTTACTGGGGCGCAAAGAAATCTATCGGCAATCAGCTCCGATTTTCAACTAAATATAGCGGATTCAATTTTGGTTGCCGCTGATGCAAAAGCGGGGGGATATGGACCATTGGTCGTATTTGCATCCGAAGCATTCTTGGCGAAAGAAGTGACCAAGACCCATAAAAGTAGGATTTCTACTTTCAAGAGCTTGGATTTCGGTCCTGTTGGGACGATTGATAACGGAAAGGTTTTATGGTTTAGAGAACCCAATAAAAGAGAAACCTACGGTATAGGTAATTTTGAAAATATAAAAGTAGATATTATAAGCAGCTATTTGGGCAGTGATTCGAGACTGCTTTTAAATTCTTTAAATGATAAAGTGGACGGAATTATATTTGAAGGTCTTGGCGCAGGGCATGTTCCGGAGAAATCCATAGAAGGCATTAGTAAAGCCATTGAAAATAAAATACCGATTATACTCACATCCAGAGTACTGCAAGGAAGGCTTATGATAGGGACTTATGGCTTTATCGGTTCAGAAAAATATTTAATAAATATGGGAGTTATTTTAGGCGATTACCTGCCTGCCCATAAGGCAAGGCTTAAATTGATGGTACTATTATCATTAGGTTATACCCATGAACAAATAAAATATGAATTCGAAAAGAATTGTTATATATAGGAAAATGTAAGAATTTTGTATCGGACTTTATAAGAAGGAATGATTTTGCCATTCCTTTTGTAATTACGGGGTATAAGATTCCGTTAATAATCAAAAAGCCTCAAATATAGACTTGGCAGACTACGAAATGTTTGCTCACTTTATGCACTTTGAAATTTAATTGTTTTTACGCCTGAATTTAGGTTAAAATATATTAAAATATACAACTTTTAGTTAAAAAGTTTTAACTAT
>CAZMPR010000016.1:0-2159 GCA_964568265.1 uncultured Clostridiaceae bacterium
TACAGCTATTGTGACATTTTAACTAACTCAATAGAAGTATTCTTGCATAAGGATAATGTAAAGATAGGGTGCATGTAAAATTTAATAATATTACAAATAAGAATCTTTTGTTTTGATACGATAGGCGCTAAAGCCTTTGGATTTGCACATAAGATTCTTTTTTTATGCCATAAATTCATGTACCGGTATGGGTATACGGTTTTAACCTTTATAATACATGGACATAGTATAATAGCGGGGTGGCAACCATTAAGGATTAAATACACACATTTACAATATTTTGTTTTAATTAGTGTACAAAAGAGATTGTATGATATAAAATAGACAATGTAATATCTTGGTTGTATCGAAAATGGATAAGGGGGATTTTTGGTGGAGTACAAAACACTAAAGGATCACGTATATGACTATATTTCAAAAAAAATAAATGATGGTTCGCTGAAACCAAACGAAAGAATTAGCGAAAACAAAATTTGTGATGATCTGGAGATAAGTAGAACACCTGTAAGAGAAGCATTGATGCAATTAGCCAGCGAAGGTTATTTAGAGAAAACTCCCAGGAAAGGGTTTATTGTAAAAGAGTTGAGCCTTGAAAGGGTTCAGAAGCTTTATTCCATAATAGGCTGCCTGGAAGCTTTGGCCGCTACACTGGCTATGGATAGATTAACCGATGAGGATCTGAAGAACATGGAAGATATTCTTATTAAAACAGATAGAGCTATAGTTGATATGGATTATACGGAGTACTATAAACTTCAAACCGAGTTTCATAATATATTTATCGAAGCTGCTGATAATGATGAGCTTATGCAACTATTGATGTCTATAAAGAAAAACTTTATAAGACAGACATATATTACTGATAAGGAGCAGGTTGATACCTTACTTAGGGTTGTTCAGGAAACTCATAAAGAACATTGGGAAATTTACAGGTTATTTCAAGAAAAGGAAAATGACAAGTTGGAGAAATATTTACGTAATGTTCATTGGCATGTTAAATATGCCAGATATGATTCAATGGTATAGTGTTCGCGTAAAATCAATGTAAAAACCCATGAATTAGTTAAAAGGGTATAATAAAAAGCTTTCTATATAGAATAATTAATAGAAGCTTTTTATTTTTGTTATAAAAATCACATGTTGCATTATATTGGAATATAAGTTACTATTATATACAATATAAAATATACAATATATTATATTTAATAAGCTATAGAAAGGAGGACACAGCGGATTGAAAATCGGCAGTCAATCAATGGTGGATAAAATTCAAACTGTAGTTATTAAACATGCGAGGGAAGCTTATATCAGTCAAGAGTACTTAGAGCAGAATTGGCGGAAATGGGGTTTCTTTTCCTGTCCCGATTACGAGAAATGTGTTGAAGAATATGATGAATTCGAAAAGATCATAAAAAAACTGATACCCCAAGTATTAAGCATGCCTAAAGACGAAGAAGCGGGTCTTGATTCTATTTATTCCCATGATTCAGTTAAGTTTACAGAAAAAGGAGCAATAATACTTAATATGGGCAAAGAGGCCAGAAAAAATGAACCTAAGGCAATGAAATCATATCTTGAAAGTATTGGAACGCCTATATTAGGTGAAATCAAGGGAGAAGGCACGGTAGAGGGAGGAGACGTTCTTTGGCTTGAAGACAACAAAGTAGCAATAGGACGCAGTTACAGAACAAACGATGAAGGAATTAGGCAATTTAAGGAACTGGTAAAAGATATAGTTGATGAAGTAATAGTTGTGCCTATGCCTCACGGTAATAATGAAGAAGAATGTTTGCATTTAATGTCGGTTATAAGCCCTATCGATAAGGATTTAGCTGTAGTGTACTCAAGGTACATGCCTGTATTTTTCCGACAAATGTTGATTGCAAAAGGAATCAAGCTAATAGAAGTTATTGATGAAGAGTATATGCCCTTAGGCACTAATGTTCTTACCGTAGAGCCGAGAAAAGTGGTGCTTTTAAAAGGTAATCCGGATATAAAAGAAAAACTCCTAAAAGAAGGCGTAGAAGTTTACGAATATGAAGGACAATACATCTCGCTGCCCGGCAATGGCGGCGCGACTTGCATGACGGCTCCGCTTCTTAGGGTATAAGGCTAAATATTAAAGGTTTAAAAAGAGATAGGAGGTATAATTTATGTCA
>CAZMPR010000016.1:2169-14677 GCA_964568265.1 uncultured Clostridiaceae bacterium
GAATGGGCTGAAGTCATAGTTTGGGATTATATGTGGGGTACGCCCATGGTAGTAATTGTGTTAGCAATCGGTGCATATATCACGTTCAAATCCGGCTTTTTTCAATTCAGATTCTTAGGTTATTCACTGAAGCAGGCCATGGATAAGTTTACGGATAAGGATAAATCAGGCGCCGGTATTGTTTCGTCTTTGGAAGCTATGAGCATTGCAATAGGCACGACGGTCGGCGTCGGAAACATTGGCGGCGTTGCGACAGCAATAGCCATAGGAGGCCCCGGCTCGATTTTTTGGATGTGGGTTGCCGGGATCTTGGGGCAGGTTATAAAGATGGCAGAAATTGCTTTGGCCGTTCATTACAGGACGAAAAATGAAGATGGTACAACTTACGGAGGACCCAACTACTACATGCAAAAAGGGATAGGAGAAGAGAAAAATAAAAAGGGACTGTATAAAGTACTGAGTATGCTTTTTGCTTTCGGTTTCCTTATAGGGTTTTTTATCAATATTCAGACCTACACTGTAGCGGAAGCTATAGGTTATACCTTTGATGTAAGTCTGGTTACCGTAGGCGTTTTGTTTACCGTTGTTCTATATATATTGATAGCCGGAGGTCTTCCTTCTTTAGGAAAGATTGCCGCTGTTTTGGTACCGTTTATGTGTATTTTCTACATACTTGGCGGACTATTTATAATCTTAAAGAATATAGACCAGCTCCCTCATACATTTGGTTTGATTTTTGGTACAGCATTTACCGGTACAGCCGCTTTCGGCGGATTTGTAGGCGCATCCTTTTCACAAGCAATAAAAATTGGAATGGCACGTTCTGTATTCAGCAACGAAGCAGGCTGGGGTACTTCTCCAATGATTTATGCTTCATCAAAGACAGACCACCCGATGAAGCAGGCAATATTGGGAATATTTGAAGTTTTCATAGATACTATTATTATTTGTTCCATAACAGCATTAATAATCATTATAACCGGTGAATGGTCTTCGGGCTTAGACGGAGCTACACTTACTTTAAGTGCATTTGAAGTTGGTTTAGGAAGGGTGGGCAGAATAATACTTGCAGTAGGAATATTCCTATTCGGAGTAACAACCTCATCCGGTTTGTTTGTTCAAATGGAGGTTATAGTAAGGTATTTGATAGGCGATACACCTAAAAAAGAACTGATACTGAAATTATATAAATGGTTGTATCCCATTCCGCAATTAGCTTTGGTTTTGATAGCGGTTTATTATGAATATCCGGGTTCCTTGGTATGGGTATTTTCAGATGCTTCCACGGCACTTCCCATATTTGCAAACCTTTTAGCTTTGCTTATTTTGGCACCCAGGTTTGTGGAATTGCTTAAAGACTATAAAGCCAGGTATATGGGAATAGGCCAAGTGGATCCCAACTTCAAGCCTTTTTATCATGATAGGGTAAAAAACGATTAAAAAGATATTATTTATTTAATGTAAATGTAAAATAATATGTATAGTAAAGAAATTAGGAGGCAAAATTTATGTTCACAAATGTAATTGTCAGAATACCCGGCAAGTCGCTGGTAAACGGTATAGCTTCAGAGGATTTAGGCAAGCCGGATTATGAAAAAGCTTTGAAGCAGCATGAAGACTATATAGAAGCGTTAAAGAAATGCGGAGTGGAGGTAACCGTGCTTGAAGCCGATGAGAGATATCCGGACTCTTGTTTTGTAGAAGATACGGCAATAGTAACAAAAAAATGTGCTATTATAACAAATCCCGGAGCTCCCTCAAGAAAAGGCGAGCAGGTGGAAATCAAGGAAGTTCTTAAGAAATTCTATGACAATATTGAAGAGATACAGGCGCCCGGAACCATTGAAGGCGGTGATGTGATGATGGTAGGCGATCATTTCTACGTAGGGTTGTCTGCCAGGACAAATAAAGACGGAGCGAAACAATTTATTGATATACTGAAGAAATACGGCTATGACGGCACTATGGTGCCGCTGAAAAAGGTCCTGCACCTAAAGACAGGATTGGCTTATTTGGAAAACAATAACCTGTTGGTTGCCGGCGAATTTGTCGATGATCCTGTATTTAAGGATTTTAATAAGGTAGTAATAGATGAAAGAGAAGGCTACTCAGCGAACTGTATCTGGGTTAACGGCACTGTCATAGTACCGGCGGGATATAAAAAGACAAAGGAAGCCATTGAAAAATTGGGATATAATATGATAGAAGTAGATACTTCCGAATACAGAAAAGTAGACGGAGGGCTAAGCTGCTTATCCTTAAGATTTTAGTTTTGTGAAGGCAAATTATTGAGTATTCGGGGCAAGGGCTTTGCTCTTGCCCTGAATAGTATATGAATAAAGGAATGTTTGACTAATAGGGCGGAACCATGTATCTGCTCTTATTTTAAATTTAAAATTAATAGATATCAGCGGGGTCCGCAATCGGATATATTAAGAGCAAAATATTGTAAGATGTTTCCCACCGAAACGGGGTGGGAGGAAATAATTCAAATAAATTTTTATGCATTTATTGCATACATGTTGAAAGCGCTGCTAC
Source organism: uncultured Clostridiaceae bacterium (assembly GCA_964568265.1). Classification (GTDB taxonomy): domain Bacteria; phylum Bacillota; class Clostridia; order Lutisporales; family Lutisporaceae; genus JAAYKT01. The sequence goes on from CAZMPR010000016.1 coordinate 4,708, forward strand.
AGGATATGCATACAAATATAATGGGTAGAGGCAACTAAGGAATTTCAATAAGTTGTAAGAAAGATAGAGTACTTGGGTAAATATGCATTTACTTTGTATACAATATCGTCATATACAATTCATGGAAAGTGCTATGCTTGTAATAAAAAAGCCTAAAGGATATAATTAAGTAGGAATATGCAGTTATTCAAAAGAAACTTTACGAAAGGAGCCTTTTTGATGAATAATTATATAAATAGAGGCTTTTTAGACATCACATCCGAAATAGGAAAGCTTAAAGCCGTTTTACTTCATAAGCCCGGCAAAGAATTGGAAAGACTTACCCCTGAGTATTTAAGGGAATTGCTGTTTGACGACATACCCTGGCTGAAAAAAATGAGGGTAGAACACGATGAATTTGCTCGAGTATTACAAGACAGGGGAGCAGAGGTCTATTATATTGAAGATATGTTAGCCGAGGTATTGTCAAACGAAGACATAAAGAAAGACTTTATAAAAAGGCTTTTAAAACAATGCAGAATAGAAAATCCAGGATTAAATGAGATGCTGTACGAGTATATTGCCTCAAAAAAGCCGGGGGAAGTTGTTGAAATTGCAATCAGCGGTTTAAGCAAAAAAGATGTTCCGAACAAGGACAGGGAATTGAGCTTGACGGATTATGTATACGCCGACTATCCCCTTTATATTAACCCGCTGCCGAATCTTTATTTTATGAGGGATCCGGCCGCCGTTATGGGGAAAGGCATCAGTATAAACTCAATGCATACTGCAGCCAGAGCCAGAGAACCGATGCTCATCAGATATATATATGAGTACAATCCGCTGTTTAAAAAAGAGTTTGCGCCTCTTTGGTATGATTACAGTATTCCCTTTAGCATGGAAGGCGGCGATATGCTGGTACTTTCAAAAGAAGTTGTGGCTATAGGATGCAGTGAGAGAACATCAGCTCAGGGTATAGAAGTTTTGGCTAAAAATTTATTTGAAGGTATGGAAGAATTAGAAGAAGTAGTTGTTGTGAGGATACCTGCACTCAGGGCATTCATGCATTTGGATACTGTTTTTACAATGATTGATTATGATAAATTTACTATCTATCCGGGTATACAGGACAAAGTTGAAGTATACAGGCTGGTTAAAGGAAAGAATAAAGAAATTATAGTGAAACAAGAAGAGGACCTGGTAGAAACTTTGAGAAAGACTTTAAAAGTCCCAACTATCAGGCTTATAGAAAGCGGCGGCGGGGATCCAGTCACCGCAGCAAGAGAACAGTGGAATGACAGCACTAATACCTTGGCAATTGCGCCCGGTGTGGTTGTAACATACAGCAGAAATGAGTATTCCAACGAAGTCTTGAGACAAAACGGCATAGAAGTTTTGGAAATAGAAGGTTCCGAGTTAGTCAGAGGCAGAGGAGGGCCAAGATGTATGAGCATGCCTTTGGTCAGAGAGGAAATATAATATTGGATGATTAGTACTTGTTACTCACGCCACTGTGAAAGTAACGGTCACTATGAGCAAAGTAGCAGTAATTGTCATTCTGAGCATAAGAGAAGAATCCTACTATGAATAAGATGATTCTTCGGCTAAAGCTTGATGACAAGGCGAAACGAAATATTAAGAACAATTAAGGAGGAAAATTATATGGCAGTCAATTTAAAAGGGAGAAGTTTTTTGACACTGATGGATTTTACACCGGGAGAAATAAGGTACTTATTAGACCTTGCCCATGATTTAAAATCTAAAAAAAGAGCAGGCATCTACAACTATCTGTTAAGAGGGAAAAACATTGTACTGTTATTTGAAAAAACCTCAACGAGAACGAGATGTGCATTTGAAATCGCGGCATTGGAAGAGGGAGCCCATGTGACTTTCTTGGATTCATCCAGCTCACAAATGGGTAAAAAAGAATCCCTGGAAGATAGTGCAAAAGTATTGGGCAGATTTTTTGATGGCATAGAATATAGGGGTTTTGAACAATCTGTTGTAGAAGATTTGGCTAAATACTCCGGAGTACCCGTATGGAACGGTTTGACGGATATAGATCATCCGACTCAGATACTGGCAGACCTTCTGACTATAGAAGAACACGTGGCAAAACCGTTGAATAAAGTCAAGGTAGTTTTTGTAGGAGACACAAGAAACAATATGTCCTATGCCTGGATGTACGGATGTGCGAAGATGGGGATGCATTTTGTTGCTTTAGGACCAAAAGAATTGTGGCCTGATGAAGAGATATTGAATAAAGTTAATAAAGTTGCAAAAGAAACCGGAGCAATAATCGAAGTATCCGATGATGTGGATTTGGCAGTAAACAATGCAGATGTTATATATACTGACGTATGGGCTTCCATGGGCGAAGAAGATAAAATACCGGAGAGAGTAAAGCTTTTATCACCTTATCAAGTCACTATGGACATGCTGCAAAAAACAGGTAACCCGGATGTAATATTCCAGCATTGTCTCCCTGCGTTCCATGACTTTGAAACTAAAATGGCTAAGGGAATGATGGAAAAAGGATATGATATGAGAGAAGTCACCGATGAGGTATTCAGAAGCAGACACAGTGTAGTATTTGATGAAGCCGAAAACAGAATGCACACCATAAAAGCGGTGATTGTAGCAACACTGTAATAAATGCTTGTGACCCGCAGGCGCCAAATATAAGCCTGACATACTAAGGAATGCGCCCGAAGAATCATTCGAATTGTTCTGACCTGCTTAAATAAAAGTATTTTGGCAGGGTCAAGACAATATCATAATAATAAGAAAAAAATAACACTTATAGCGGAGATTTTTCTCCGCTATAAGAACTTAATTAGGTTTTTTTAAGAGCTAATAATATATAATAAGGATAAGATTATAAGACACATTATCAAACAATTAGATTGGAGAGATATAAAATGGACGCAAAAAGAGTAGTAATAGCATTGGGAGGGAATGCACTTCAGGAATCCGGGGCACCGGCAACAGCCGAAGCTCAGTTAGGAGTGGTAAAGAAAACATCTGAATATATTGCGGAAATCAGTGAAAAAGGATATGAAATAGCCATAGCTCACGGCAACGGACCTCAGGTGGGCAGAATACTTTTGGCATCGGAGTTTGCATCCGATGTTACACCGGCTATGCCTTTTGACGTATGCGGAGCCATGAGCCAGGGATATATAGGATACCATATTCAGCAGGCTTTAAAGTTCGAACTGTTAAAAAGGAATAAAGATATATCGGTGGTAACAATCGTAACTCAGGTTGTAGTTGATAAAAATGATACGGCATTTATGAATTTAACCAAACCTATAGGGCCCTTTTATTCTGAAGAAGAAGCTAAAGTTATTGCCGAAGAAAAAGGTTATGTCATGAAAGAAGATGCGGGCAGAGGCTGGAGAAGAGTTGTTGCTTCTCCGAAGCCTATAAAAATTGTTGAAATAGATTCGGTGAAACGATTATGGGATTCAACCATTGTGATCACCGTTGGGGGTGGGGGTATCCCGGTAATAGAAAAAGAAGACGGCTCTCTGGAGGGTATAGCTGCCGTAATAGACAAAGACTTGGCTGCAGAAAGATTGGCTGAGGACATAGATGCGGATATATTAGTGATACTGACCGAGGTAGAAAAAGTATCTATAAACTATAAAAAGCCGAACCATGAGGATCTCGAGTCAATAAGCGTGGCCCAGGCTGAACAATATATAAAAGAAGGGCATTTTGCCCCCGGCAGCATGTTGCCTAAAATAGAAGCGGCAGTAGGATTTGCAAAGTCAAAGTCCGGGAGAAAAGCAATAATTACCTCTTTGTATAAAGCTGTTGATGCTTTAGAAGGTAAGGCGGGCACAACGATAGTGTTATAGCGGAAAGCATACAGTTGGGCAGTGGAAAGCGGAAAGTTACATTGCCCAACCACCGTTACTTTATAATCAACAAAACTGCCGGCAAGGCGATTGAAATAATCGCTAAAAGTGCGGCTCCCCATGCAGCCGCTTTATTGTTATTATTCCAACTGAACTTAGCAAAGCTGAAGGTGTATAGAGCAGGCAATAGAATTAATATAATTATAAGCCATTTCATTGTCACTTTATTTCCTTTCCTTCGGATGTTATTATAGGTGAGTCACTTATCATAGTGCCGGTCCTTTTAATCTTAAATTTGACAGTTGTATTTATAATGGCGTTTTCAAAATGCTCGTTCCAACTATATTCTTCCCATTTTTGAATGGTTGGGAATCTCATTGCAGCTATGTTGCCAAATTCAAAAATATCGGCACGCAATTCATCCCGGCACTTTTTGACGGTTTCATCAACTTCCCTCTTAATGTATTCTTCAACAGCCTTTTCTACAATAGGTGTTAGCTTTGGGCTTTCATAATCAATTCTGCTTTGTATAGCAAGTATGTCCCCTTCGATTTTTAAATCTATATCAATTATGGGCTCGTTATCTTTAAACTTTATTTTTATACGCGGCCTTTTTATAAACTTTATCTCAATGGGTATCATTAACTCCGGTTTGTTGGGATCAGTTACCGGTAATATAGCCCTTTTTAACAGACCTTTAACCATTAAAACGATGCGGGTTTCATGATCTGTAAGTTTGCCTATCATTCTATCACCGTCAATGACGGCACAACCTAATAAATCTATTTTGCTGCCTCCTTCTCTGGGTATATCTCCGGCGTAGTAATCATCCGCTTCGCTTGGTTCTTCATCAGCAATGTTTTCTTTAATCGTTTTTTTTAACCCTCTATTCACAGCCCCATAAGTGGCAATAGTTTGGCGATAGGAAGATTTAATACCGTTATTCAGATCATTTAAATTGATCTTTGGAAAATAACCGGAAGTGGCTGATCCTTTCATTAAATCCTCCATTTCCTTAGTAATAGATGTCTGTAAATTGGAAGAAGCGGCTTCTAAAAAGCTTTTTGCGCTGCCCTTTGAAACAATTATAAATTCAGTACGGCGGATTTGCCTGTTTCTTATTAAAGGCGCAATAATTTCTCCTATTTTTCCGCTCCTGGCTATATTTTCGGAAAATACTATTGTATTGGCATGTATAAACACAACTTTTTGTTTTATGCTCGTCATTGAGAGTGTTAAGGCTTCGAAAAATGTAGGCGCTTCTACTGTATACATTGTATATTTATTGGCTCCTTTATCACCACCGCCTTCACCCTCACCGCCAGAACTTTCTTGGGATTCGCCGAAGAAAGGAAGCAAGTATGTTACTCTCCATATATCGGTTATGCCTTCGTCAACCCCAATCATTGCCACATAAGTGGTATCGCTTATTTCTCTTGCATCGTAGCACCCGGCGAGCATCAGCAACATAGAACATATAATTATAAACTTAGTAGCTTTTTGCACTTTTAGACTCACCCTTTCTTCCTTTTATTACAGCCAATAACAAAACCAAAGCCGGCGGCGGAAAAAAGATAACCCATCCATAGGATCTCAGTGTCTGCATATAAATTGTGATTAAAGAATTCATACTGTCCGGTATCATTGCAAGTGCAAATAATATTATAGAGAGCGGCAAAATCAGTGGTTTCTTATCTTCTATATTGAATATATGACTGTATATCATCAATGATATATAAAAGAGGGCAGAGGAAGAAATCACATGACTGATACTCCATATAAATAAAAACATGGATTCAAGCCTTTTGAAGAATGGTCCGAAATCTATAAGGGTTGCAGATAAATACATGGGTGCAGTGGCTTCTTTACCGGTATAATAGGGGAAAGACAAGGTAAATGTAAATATTATTGAAGTAATAATAATACCTGCAAAAACAAGGCTATTGTAACCGGCTTTTCTTACATGGCTAATGCCCTGTAGAGAACAGGCAAATACTGCTATAATAATTATATCACCGTAAGCCGAGCTTCTTAAAAGACCGTTAATTAATGTCTTTCCAAAACCATAACCTAAAATAGGAAATAAACGATAAAATTTATAGTTTTTTACCGACAACACCATTAATAATGCCAATCCGGATAAAAGAATTCCCGCAAACAGCCTTGAAACTCTTGCAATAGACTCAAGACCAAGAAATGCAGCAAAGGCGATAATAGCAGAAAGTAAAATCATGATATAGCTTGGTGGGCTTAGAGGGTAAACATAGACTATTAGGACCTCGGTAAATTCTCTTATATTAGCCGCCGCGGAAACTAATATAATAAAGAAAAACAGAAAAGAAAAAACAGAACCGCCTACTCTGCCTAAAACGGTATCATATGCTTCCATAATGTTTTTACCGGGGAAACGCTTCAGCAAAAGGTAAACAGGGGTAAAAGCAATTGTGGCAGTTAATGCGGATATCATGGTCATATACCACCCGGCGGTGCCGACAACTTTCATAACCATGGCAGGGCTCGTATAAAATGCTTTAGATACTATCGTTATAGTTAAAAGACTGACAGCCTCTTGAACTCCGAATTTACCTTCTTCAATCATCTTTACGACCACCTTTACCTTTTTTCCAACCTCTTGTGACTTTGCCCTGCCTGCTTTGATTAAGTGTATTCATGTAATCCGGGCGCATTTTCTGTAAATAGAGTGGAAACCTGATAATTACATCCGGATTGGTGACGGTTTTAGGTCCTAAGGGAGACAGGAAAGGCACACCGAAGGATTTCATGCTTGCCATAGCCAAGAACAATCCGACGATAGCCAAAGATACTCCATAAAAACCTGCAATTGCACCGAAAAGCAACATAATGAAACGAGCAATTCTTACGCCTAATGAAAGAGAGTAATTAGGTATTACGAAACTGCCTATGCCCGTAACTGCCACAATAATGATGAGTATGGGGCTGACCAATCCGGCAGCGACTGCAGCCTGGCCTAAGATTAAGGCGCCTACAATTCCAAGAGTATTGCCTATGACACCGGGCACACGAATTCCGCCTTCTCTTATTAACTCAAAAGAAAATTCCAACATTAATATTTCCAGAAGAACCGGAAAGGGTACCTGTTCTCTTGTCTTTATAATTGAAAGTAAAAGCTGTGTGGGTATCATCTCATGGTGGTATAGAGTCAACGCTATATATAAGCCCGGAAGCAGCAATGCAATTAACACACCTAAGTAACGTATGAACCTTAAAAAAGTTCCGTATTGCCAACGCAGAAGCGAATCCTCGGCTGTGTGAAGAAGATGAAACAGTGTTATTGGCACAGATAAAACAAAGGGGGTTCCTTCCGTAATCATCAAGACCTTCCCTTCTATGAGAAATGAAACGGCTCTATCCGGTCTTTCTGTTTCTATAGCTTGGGGAAATAGCATAAAGGGGTTGTCTTCTATTAACTGCATTAACATACCGGAGCCCAGAATCATATCTATATCAATGCTGTTTACCCTTCTTTTGACTTCATTTATGAGCTTTGGATTGGCAATTCCTTTTAAATATACGATTGCACAAAGGTCTCCATTGACCTTACTTATCTCGGTAATCTCCACAATTAAATTCTCATTTTTTATACCTCTTCTTAAAAGAGTAAGGTTTGTTCTCATGTCTTCGGTAAAGGCCTCCTGTGACCCGCGGATAACCGATTCGGTTTGGGGTGCCTCAACACCTCTTTTTTCAAAGCCCTTGCTTTCTATTAGGTAGCAATCCTTAACACCATCAATGAATAGTGCGGTCATGCCGTTTAGAACGTGCTTCGTAATTACGTCTAAATCAAGTGATTTAATTATTTTGTTTATAGATATAACATTTTTAATGCTTTGTTCGGAAAAGTTATCCCTCTTGAGAATTTCAAAATTATCTTTGCAATTAATTTGAGGTATTATAAATTGGTTAACTATGTTATTGTCCACCATGCCTTCCAAAAACAGAAGAAAGGCACTGGTGTCACCGCCTATATCGAATTCTCTTATTATGACATCCTGATTGGCAGGCAAATTAAACCTTTGTTTTATATATTCAAGGTTTATTTCCAGTTGGGTAGATGGTTCACCCTGTTGCTGCTGCATCCCATCATCAGCCTTTTTTTCTCCTATTTTGGTGGGTGTTGTTTTATACTTTTTTTGTTCTTCAACGCTTCCTTTATTTGAACTATATTTCCTGCTTATTTCTACTATATCCGGCTTTGGAATTTGCAGATCTGCTTCCTCATCACTTTTTTCCAATAATTCAAACACCTGATTCGAATTTCCGGGTTCTTTATATATAAACATATTTTTTAATATACTAAATTGCATGACAGTCATCCTTTAGTAAAAATTTTAAACAGTTTATTCAGCTTATTTTGCCCAATGACATCCCATTTATTACACACATTGGATTCTATGGGAAAATAAATATTCATAAAACCTTATCCTCCTCATATAAATAGTATAGAACGCTTATACAAAAATTTGTTATAGAAGGAGGAAAGCGGATGCCTGTCGAACTTATAAAAAAACCGGTAAAGGTATGCAGAATAATTGGTGAAGAAATTTCCGCCAACGTTGTGGAAGAAGATATTAATGTTCCGGATGTAAGTGCCGATATACACAAAATACTCTACCCGTCTGCCAGAGTATTTGTAAAGAATTCAGAAACAACAACAGACAAGGTCATAATTGACGGACAAGTGCTGATTGATGTTTTATATACGGCGGATATGGAGGGAAGGCCTCTGGGCAGTTTGAATATATCCGCAGATTTTAACCATACAATCAATATGACCGGTGTAAAACCGCGAATGAAAGAACTGATTGATGTTATAGTACAGCACGTAGAATGCCATATTATGAATAGCAGGAAAATAAACATCAAAGTTATTATGGATATAATCTGCCTGGTAGAAGATATCTATGAAATGGAAATCCCTATGGATGTGAGAGGTTCCGATTACATACAAGTGCTAAAGGAACCTGTAGGTATAAAAGGAATTGCGGGAATGGGCAAAGAAAAATACGGTTTTAAAGAGATTGTGCAGTTAGAATCAGATAAGCCTCCTATAAAAGAGGTTTTAAAAACCGATTTTCAGACATATATAAAAGATAGCCAAAGCATGGAAGGCAAAATGCAGATATATGGTGACTTGGCTTATAGTATTCTTTATAATACAGATGATGGAGAAATAGAAAGCCTGAGGGGCGAAATCCCGTACTCGCATTTTTTGGAGATACCGGAAGCGGATTCGGATATGGAATCATTGGCTTATGCAAAGGTGAGGGAATCTTATATCGATGTTTATGAAGATGCCGATGGTGAAAAAAGAAATATTAATATCAATGTCTTTTTAGATCTGGCGGGAGATACCTTCAAGCATGTGAGGCATGAGACATTAGAGGATATGTACAGTCCTAAATGGAACATGATAATAGATAAAGAAGGCTATGACATAGATGAATTCCTGTGCAAAGGAAAAGATACGGTAACGATCAAAGAAAGTGTAAAAATAAAGCCCGGAACCCCCGATATATTAAAAGTAATTTATGTTGATGCAAAACCCATAATAAACGAAATAAAAGTTATGGAAGAGAAAGCAGGGATAGAAGGAAGCGTTGAGGTTTGTGTTTTATATAAATCTTCTTTTAGCGGGGAACCGATGAATTGTATTAATGAGCAATTTCCGTTTAAAATGGTAATAGATATGCCTGAAGTTAAAACAACTATGTTTCCCAAAGCAAACTGCTGGATTGAAAGTGTAAACTATTCTGAATCCGGTGATAGCGAAATTGTAACAGGAATAGTTATCGGCGCTGCAATCAATGTTTACAATAAAACAAGTAAAAAGATCATCACAAATGTTGAAATAAAGGAAGAGATAAAGACCGATTATGATAAGCTGCCTGCAGTAACGGTTTATGTCGTAAGCAAAGGCGACACTTTGTGGAAAGTTGCTAAAAAATATAATACGACAGTGGATGCAATAGCCGAGCTTAATAAGATTGAAAATCCTGATATGATTAATGTAGGAGATAAACTATTAATCTTAAAAAACATGAGGCAATAAAAGATAAATTAACTTCATTATAGGTGGTAGTTAA
>CAZMPR010000017.1:0-14415 GCA_964568265.1 uncultured Clostridiaceae bacterium
TAATATTTTTATCAATTAATAATACCGGTGTATCTAAATCAGCTACTTTCAAATTTGCACCTCCACAACTACTTAACAATATATTGGTCTTAAGCCCTTTGATAGCTTTCCCATGCCCTATCACTTAATAAACTGGAATTCTAATTTTATCTTTCAGTTCTATCTTTAGGAATTATAAACCTTTTTTTAAACAATCCTTTTCCCACAAGTAGGGTAATTTTATCGTCCTTTTCTATTTTTTTAATCGGCTTTCCCAATTCACTTTCCAACGTTTTTATAGTTTCATCATCAGGTAATCCGATTATCCCTATGGCTGATGCGCCTTTATTCTTTTCAAACATATTGCCCTTCCTTTGTATACTTTTCTAGTACTAATTATAACAGTTTATGAGCACTGATGGCAGGTGAACTTTTAAGAATAAAACAAGCTGAAAAAAGGTATTACTACCATTGAAGTAATACCTTTTTTATTCTTTGATTGTCTTTTATTACTTAAGACCAATTGACAGCCCTATATGATACGCATAATATATCTAATCTTAAAAATATAAAGAGTGTGATAGGTGCCGGAAATTATTAATGCACTCATCACTATGAATTCTTGATATATATTATTTTGATTGAAATTTATTTTGCATTTTCAAGTGCATCCAACAAAGCATCAACATATTCCTGACCAATATCTTTTCCTATTGAATCATATACACCTTTTGCCTTATCAAGAACCTCATCAATGAAGCTTGCTTCAAATTCTACTAGTTCCATGCCACCATCTAAAAGTTTTTGCTTATTGTCTTTGTCTATAGTAGTTAGATCTGCTTCTATTTCTACTGCAGCTTCTTTTACTGCTTTCTGGAGCACATCTTTGTATAATGGATCCAAGCTACTAAACTTTGATTCATTAATTAAAAACTGGTTACAGTATAAAATATGGTGTGTCATAATTAAGTATTTTTGTACCTCTTGAAGGTTGGCACCTACACATGTATCAGTAGCGTTTTCCTGTCCGTCGACAAGACCTTGTTGCAACGAGACATAAACCTCAGGCCATGGCAATGGTGTTGGAGCTGCCCCCAAGGCTTTCCAGAAAGCCATATGGTTTTGATTCTCCATTGTTCTTATTTTTAGTCCTTTGAAATCATTTATGTTGCTTATCTTTTTATTAGAAGTAGTTTCACGGAAAGTAGCACCCTGCAAATAGTGCATTATTCGCATATTCTTTGCTTTATATGCTTCATTAATTTTTTCTGCAAAAGGACTGTTGTTTAATGCATAATCAATTGTCTTGGCATCATATTTTGCAAATACCATTGGTAAATCAAAGATTGCCACTTCAGGCACAAAAGATACAGTTTGTGCAGTTTGCGCTATAACAAAATCAATGTCACCCGCTAACATTTGAGCCTGAAGTTCTTGGTCATTGCCTAGTTGGCTGTTTGGAAAATAATCAACTTTAAACTTTCCATCTGTAGCTTCCTCTACTTTTTTGGCGATAAGTTCACCAAAGAGTTGCGCTGCTGCACCTACTCCTGCATTGTCAGCACCAATTAGGGTAATCGGCTCTAATGAGACAAATTCATTTGTTTCTTCTACCGGCCCTTCCGGTGACTCATCTTGTGGTGCCGGCGGTGCTTCTTTAGCACATGCGACAGGTACTAAGGCCATGATAAGTACCAATAATAGAATTAGTAACCTTTTCATTTTTTTTCCCCCTTTTTTTCATTTTATTAATTAACTCCTGTTTTATAGGAAAACAAGACTAAACCACGGTATATATGTGATAACAAACAGCGCTATACCGAACGCGTATATAAAGGGCATTGCTTTTCCCGCTACTTTCATAGGAGGCAAATTTGACAGTGTTCCGGCAACAAATAAATCAAGCCCAAATGGAGGTGTTGCCAAACCGATTGATAAACAACAAACCATAATAACGCCAAAATGTATAGGATCAACGCCCATGGACTGAACAGCCGGAAGAAGAATAGGTGACAGTATAACAATAGCCGGACCTGTATCCATTACCATGCCCAATAGTAAGAAAACAACAACAATCGCAGTTAATACGGTTATACTTGAAATAAAATTATTTAATATAAAGTTTTCGATTAGAACCGGGGCTTTTGCCAAGGCCAAAACACGGCCGAATGCTATAGCAAAAGCAAGAACAAAGCATAGCGGTGCATATGTCTTTACTGCATTTCTAAGAAAAGGAATAATTTCTTTAACAGTAAATGATTTGTAAATTAGTAAAGAAACGAAAAGAGAATAAAATACTGATATACATGCGGCTTCAGTCGGAGTTACCTTGCCGGAGTATATGCCTCCCAATACTACTACAGGCGACAATAATGCCCAAAAACTTTCCTTAAACAGTTTTAAGAAACCCTTAGAGCGTAATTCTGACACTTTTTCGCGTATCTTTTCTTTATCTTCACCCTTTCGTTTACAATAAACAACTGCATAAGCCATCATAGATAATCCAATTAAAATTCCGGGCAATATTCCCGCTAAAAATAGTGCTCCCGTAGAAACTCCTGTCGCCAATGAATATAGAACAAAGGGGATAGATGGCGGAATGATAACGCCAAGGCCGCCGGCAGTGGCTACCATTCCCGATGACCAGGTTTTGTCATATCCCATATCTACTAAAAAAGGAATAGTCATTGATCCCACCGCAGCAGTTGTTGCCGGCCCTGATCCCGAAATAGCACCGTAAAAAAGACATGTGAGAATAACAGCACAGGGTAGCCCGCCTGTCAAGTTCCCTACAAAGTAGGCAAAGAAATTAAATAGTCTGCGCGATATGCCCCCCTCTGCCATAAGCACTCCCCCAAGAATGAAAAGGGGTACTGCCAAAATAGGTGTGGTATCGGACCCGGAAAAACTGTTTGCAATTAACTGCTGTATACTCCCTGTTCCGGCTAAAACTAGCGGAGTCAAAGCTCCCATAACCATGCTCATAGTTATCGGTATTGCAAATGCCAGTGATACTAAAAAAACTATAAATATCCACAATGCCATCAGGATTCACCTCCTGCCAATTCAGTTTTACTTGGAATTATAGTACCCGTAGCCATAACCTCTTCCTCTGCTTCCTTAATAGTTGCCTCCAAAGTTGTTTCTGCTTCCTTATTGAAGCTGTTAATATTATTAATTATTTCCTGCACCATACGTAATACGGCTAATCCGAAACCTATAACTGTAGCCATATACATAATCCACATTGGTAAATGCATAGCGGGCGAGATTTGACCTATCTCCTTAATTTTCGTCGTATAAGATATAGAATATCTAAATAGTACTGCATACAGTATTAACATTATAATATTAGTAATAATTTCAATAGTTTTACGTATTTTATGTGGAAGTAAGTCCATGAGTATACCAACCCGCAGTGCATTTCCTTTTCTGATTGTATAGCCCAGTGAAAGGAATACTGTCCAAATATAGCAGTATCTGCAAAATTCTTCAGGCCAGGTCATGGAATGGAAGAATGTTCTTGCTATAATTTGCGCCATCATTATGCAGGTTATAGTTGCCAAAAGAATAACCATAAAAGCTTCTTCAAGTTGATCATTTACCCGTCTAAGCACATTCATCTTTTTACCCCCTCCTTATATTTAAACAATCATTTCTTTATTATCAGCTATTTTATTCTTTATTCGAAAGAATGTTTATAAGTTCCCGGCGCATTGCTTCAACAGGAGCTTTTTGTCCACTCCATAATTCTATCTGCTCTGCTCCTTGATAAAGTGACATCCCCATGCCGTTCATTATTTTACAGCCAATTTTTTCTGCCTCCATTAGGAACCTTGTCTTAGACGGATTATATGTTGCATCAAAACATAGTTGTCCGGGTTTCAGGTATTCACTGGGAATCGGTGTTTTATAAATACTAATATGCATTCCCAATCCCGTATTGTTCATGATTACATCTGATAAGCCTACCATCTTTTTGAGTAATTCGGTATCTTGCATATCCACTGATTCCGCAACAGGCGCAAATTTATCATTTATATCTTTTACAAGTGCTTCAACCTTTGATAAAGTCCTGCTTGAAATTATTATTCTTTTAGCTCCCTTATAAGCAAGTACGCTGCATATAGCCCTGGCAGCACCCCCCGCCCCGAAACAGAAAAATACCGAATCCGAGATATTTATCTCCGGGGCTTCCTCCTCCAATGCCCTAAAGAAACCTAAACCATCAGTATTATATGCCACTAATCGGCCATCCCTTATAACTACTGTATTACTGGCATTCATTTTTTTACATAAAGGATCAGCCTCGTCCACATATTTCATCACTTCAACCTTATTTGGTTTTGTAACAGCAAATCCGGCAAAATTCATATGTTTTATACCGTTTATTACATCAGGCAAAAAATCGTTTTCGACTTCAGTGTAAAAATAAAGCATATTTATCCCCGCAGCCTTATATGCAGCATTTTGCATCCTGGCTGCATATGATTGGGATAGAGGTTTACCCAACAGCGTAACCATTTTGGTGTTAATATTTACAGACATATCAGTCTCCCCTTTTTATATATTGTCTATTCAATACCGTTTTCTATAAAAAACTGTTTTGCTTTTTGCAAGCATTTAGTTGCGTGTCCTAATGCACCTCTTCTCTCCATTTCATCGGAATTGGGAAGTTCGATAGATAAAGGATTGACCGGCAATGCAAGAAGCATTCCTTTTAAATCAATTTCTCCATCACCGGGATAAAGCCTTGCTTCTCTGGCAACTCTTATCATTTCAGGGTCATCCAAGGCCGGTATAGATCCCGGGCCATCGCAAAGATGTATTATTCCATACTTTAAAGGATCTACTTCTGCAATTTCCTCTATAGTCACTTTTGATCTGTGTATATGAAGGGTATCCATCAAAAGATATGCATTAGGCCGATCTACAGTATTCAGTAATTCTATTGCTTCGTTAAGTCCGGTTACCCCTGAGTAAGTAACAAATTCCAAATTGACACGTAAATCGTATTTTTCTGCAAGTTCACATATTTTTGAAAATTCTTTGTAGTAATATTCTTTATCTTTAGTCCACACACTGGAAAGTACATCTGTTGCTCCAAGCTCTGAAGCAGCATAAAACGCGGATTCATAATCTTCGACCCTTAAATCCTCCCTAACCCTTGCTAATTCTATATCTAATAATTTAACTCCACTATCTGCCAATGACCTTTTAATGCTATTAAATAAGTTCCTGTCTTTATCAAATTGGAAAAGGGGTTCATTGGGCAGGTGCATGGGAATTGGGCGAAGGCTAACATAATCATATCCCGCTTCCGCAGCTATATTAATTTGTTCCGTAGGATTAGTTCCCGGTATTGTAAGATAAGCTAGTGAAAACTTTCTCGTCATTTTTTAACCTCCTAATAAAGGGATTATTTATGCGAGCCGGAATGATCCGGGACATCATATTCTCCCTTGTCATTTTTTAAAACTTTGCCGAAAATAACATTAGCTTTAGGAGTATAAATATCATTGATATTCCAGCAGCCGGGTGTAGGTACGCCTATGTTTTCCATTGGAACATCCAATAAGTACGGCTTGTTTTCTGCTAAAGCTTTTTCTAACGCGGGCTTGAATTCTTCCGCAGAACCTATTCGAATTGCATTCACTCCATAAGCATTTGCTACTTCAGCCCAATTTGGTGAATATGGTTTTCCGTCGGGTGTTGTGAATACTGTCCCAAATTTTGTTTTGTAATTAGAATACTCTAAACCTGCTATGGTTCCAAACGCTGAGTTGTTCATAACAATCCATATCACCGGAATATTTTGTTCTACGGCTGTTGCCAGCGTACTTGGATTGATGCCAAACCCTCCATCACCAACAAGTGTAATTACAACCTTATCGGGTGCAGCGATTTTTCCTCCTATTAAGGCAGATGCACCAAATCCCATAGTAGCTAATCCTGAGCTGTGATGGATAGTTCCCGGGATTGTAATGTCAAATTGCTGAGCAACCCCGTTTTTATTCCAACCCACATCTGTAAATATTATAGTGTCTTCAGGAATTGCATTTTTAACATCCTTTAAAATACGTTGAGGTGTCATCGGGAAACGATTGTCGTTTGATATTGCTTTATTTGATTCTTTAAACAAAGTGCGATTTTCAGATATTTTTTCTCTAAGCCCGGATCTTTTTATTCCTTCGGGACATAGCTTTTTAGATTCTTCAAGAATCTGAACCAATGCTTCTTTTAGATCTGCAACTGCACCTATGCTGACGGGATAATTGCGTCCTATCTCTGCCGGATCTATATCAATTTGAAGGAATTCTGTCTTTTCCATATCAAATGTAACGCCGGGATACCAGCTTGAACTATCCGCCTCAGCAAATCGAGTGCCTATGCCAAGCAAAACATCTGCTTCGGATGTAAATTTATGAGTAAATTCAAGACCCCAGAAACCTGTTTGCCCAAGCATTAAAGGATGGGTATCTGAAATGCAACCCTGTCCCATCAATGTTCTCGATACCGGTATATCTAAAAATTCTATAAGCTCCTGAAGTTCCTTTGATGCATTGGCAAGAAGTACTCCGCCACCGGCATGTATGACCGGTCTTTTCGCATCAATCAGTTTTTTCGCTATTACTTTAGCCGCAGACGGAGCAAGTGCAGGTTTTATTGTCATATGACTTTCAAGATAGGTACGTTTAAAAAGATCTTCTTCAATCTTCTCTGAGAAAACATCCATTGGGACCGAAATTAAAACAGGTCCGGGTCTCCCGCTTTCAGAAAGGCGGAAGGCTTTATCCAAAATTTCAGGTAAAGCCTCGGGATTATCAACCCTCCATGCCCTTTTTACTATAGGCTTTAATATCTCATATTGAGACGCGTCAGCATGTAAGTTTACCTCCTGATGTGGATGTTTTCCATAGTAGTATCTCGGGACATCTCCCGCTATAAGCACCATGGGTATTGAATCAAAAGACGCATTGGCAACCCCCGTTACCGTATTTGCTATACCGGGACCCAAATGACATAAAACTACTCCGGCCTTTTTCTTTATTCGCGCATAACCGTCAGCAGCCATAGTAGCAAGTTGTTCGTTTCTAAATGATATATACTTTACTTTACTGCTTCTGGATAGCGCATCTAATAATGCAATCACGGTATGACCACAAAGACCGAACACATATTCAACTCCTCGACGTTCAAAATAATCAACCATTTGATCGGAAACCAGATTTTTCAATACTCTCCCCCCTCTATTCTTCTTTTTCCTTTTCGGGTTCATAAAATTCGCCAAATAATTCTTTATCATCCGGTTTATCTTCCATAATTTCTTTTGAAACCCAGGTAACATTCATGTAATGATGTAAATGAACGTTTTCCGATGTTGCATTGCCCCCCCAGGTTCCGCAACCAATACTTGAAGTCATTGGCATCCCGTTTGTAAAAGAGCCTGCATTTGATTTTGATTGAGGTTGTCGTACCATGATTCGCCCTACGCTAGCTTCTAAAGCAAGTCTGTTTATATGATCATCGTTATAAGAATAAATACCTACACTATGTCCCTTTCCCCCTACCTCGTGGATAGCTGTAATTATTTCAATTGCATTCTGAAACTCCCCTTTATACTTATGCACAGCCAATATGGTTGTAAGTTTTTCTCTGCACCATACATCTTCATAACTTGTTGTATATGAACCTGTGCCTTTAGCTATAAGAAACTTTCGATCTTCAGGTATTGAAAATCCGGCCAATTCAGCCATCCTTTGCGCAGACTGTGCTACCGATTCTGATAATCTGTGGCAATCTTCATCCCATATAATTTTCTTTATGGCAAGCTGTTGCTCTCCGTTTAATAAATACCCACCTACATTTATTAATTCTTTAATTGCATCTTCATAAATGCTTTCATGGATTATTATATTACCGTCAGCCGAGCACCCGGAACCATAATCCGAAGTCTTAGAAAGCATCGTATTATAAGCTGCTTGATAGAGTTCACTTTTGGCTGTTTCATCCCAAATCATAGTTGCATTCCCCGCACCTACACCATAGGCGGGAGTGCCCGAATGGTATGCTCTTCTCACAACACCCTGCCCACCGGTGGCAATGACCAAATCGCATTTTGTATTAAGGGCTTCTGAAACCGCTTTGTTTATCTTGGCTTTGCCTTGCCCTAATATTTGAATTAAATCTTCCGGCGCACCTACCATTCTCAATCCCTCACGCATAAGTTCTATTGTCCGTCCGCCTGTTTTTACAGCTCTGGGGTGCGGCGAAAAAATAATTGCGTTTCTGGCTTTAAGAGCATATATGGAATTACCTGCAGGAGTGAGATCCGGATTTGTTGCGGGAACAACACATGCAATAACGCCCACCGGTTTCCCATATTTCACAATACCCTTTTCGGGTATTTCTTCGATTATCCCGACACTTTTTTGGCGCAATGCGTCTCTTAACACCCCTCTGATTTTGTATTTCTTGTTTTCACGGCTTACAGAGTCTCCCATCCCACTTTCTTCTATACTCATTTTTACTAATTCCTTAAACGTCTTTGTATTTGCGACTTTCCATGCTATCGCCCTGATTGTGCGATCTATTTCTTCTTGACTCCATTTCTCAAATATTTTTTGTGCTGCATCAGCTCTCGCAAATTTTTCTTCTATTTCATCTATCTGGTCTTGATTAAGTTTTGCATAAACCTCTTCCATTGAATTCATGCGACTCATATAATTAGCCCTCCTAACTGCATTTAGCTTTTTAATATTACACCTATACTAATGATTCATATATTACTTTTCTATTCTTTCGTTATTAAATCTTTTGATCTGCCTGCTCTTAGTAAATATGAATCAGTTTTATGGTCCACTAATTGTTGCACCTCCCTGGATATTTCCAATAATTTTATATCATTTATTCCTGTATATATACCCATCTCATCAAGCATATGAACAACATCTTCAGATGAAACATTCCCAGCTGCTCCGGGAACAAACGGACAACCGCCTAAACCGGCAAAAGATGAATCAAAGCATGTTATGCCTGCTTGCATAGCTGCTAAAATGTTAGCTATACCCATTCCTCTTGTGTTATGAAAATGTAACCACCATTTAACTTGCGGATATAATTGCTGCATGGTTGTACACATAGAATAAACCTGATTAGGTACCGCCATACCGGAAGCATCCGATAATGAAATTTCCCTTATCCCAACTTCTAAATACGCTTCGACAATTTTTCGTACTGATCCCACCGGTATTAATCCTTCCCATGGAGAACCAAATGGCATGGATATGGAACCAGAAACCTTAATGTTGTTCTTTATTGCCATTCTAACGCTTTCTCCAAATCCTCTAATGCTTTCTTCCGGTGTTTTATTAATGTTTGCTAAATTATGCTTAAGACTTGCGGATACATTGAGCTTAACTTTGCGGCATCCACAATTTATTGCACGCTCTACACCTTTTCTATTGGCTATTAAAGCGCGTAATTCGACTCCTTCTACCTTATTCAAATGCAAAAAAAGCTCATCTGTATCCGCCATCTGCGGCACTGCTTTCGGGTTCATAAATGACCCCAATTCGATTACTTTAAAACCTGCTTCTATGAGATTTTCAGCTAATTGTAGTTTTTCTTCAGTTTTTAGTATTTTGGATTCATTTTGTAAGCCATCACGAAGACCTACTTCACAAATTGTTACATTTGGCGGAAGATGCATATTTTATCCTCCTTTATTTATACTTGTTTAATATGATAAAATTTTTAAAACTATAACTTATTCTAACGTTAAAATAATAAAAATTTAGTTAATTTTTTAAGAAGTGTTTAAAGTGTCTTTACAAGATAATTTTTCTACCTTCACTTGCAGACTGGTATGCTGCGTATATTACTTTAATTGCATTGTATGCCAATTCAAACCCGGATACGGGTTTTCTATTATATGCTACAGATTCCGCAAAATCCTGTAATTCATATACATATCCACGCAATATTTCATCGCATACAAATATATTATTCCATCCTGTTTTTGCCGGCAGCATTTCTGAAAATTCTATATTTTCCAACCCGTATTCATCTAAAAAATATGTTTTTAAATTATCGGCGAGAGTTATGTTATTTATTAGTGCACCGTCATTTGTATAAATTTCAATATAGTTTTTACTCCCTCCTAATACATTGTCGCTTGCTATAACAATAGCTTTAGTATTGTCGGAAAAAGTAATTGTGACATTGGCAAACTCTTCTACATCATATGGATCGCTTTTTAAATGTCTTTTATCATATTGTGAAAGCCCGGGGCTGATAACGCCCATATCAGCTGTTATACCCACTACATCAATATTTTCATCTCTTGCTTTTGCCTCAACCTGCTTTAACCACAATATGCCGGTTAATGGATGACAACCTATTCTTATTAACGACCCTCCACCAGTTTTACTCCATCGCCCGGCAACCGGTGATGAAGATCCTATCAGACTTTCTTCCCCCTTCATAAAAAGTATTTTACTTTTCTTGCTTTTTATAATCTCAGCAGACTTTCTAATAGATGGACAATAAACAAAGTTTTCAGCATACATAAATTGCTTACCACTTGACTCAATAACCCTTTTCAGTTCATCCATTTGTTCAATAACTTTTTTATACATCTTTGATTTAGATACTTTTATACCTATAGGTCTTTCATCATCTTCTTCACCAAAATAACCCGTTAAAGGTTTTTCACATATTACGTTTTTACTGGCTTTCAATGCTTTTATGGCTATATCAATATGAGAATCGGGGGGAGTAACAATATCAATAATATCAATCTCAGGGTCATTAAGTATATCATTTAAATCATCAGTGTAATGAGCAATGCTGAATGTTTCAGAAAATCTTTTTGCTTTTTCAATATCATAGGCATCTACTACTGTTTTTATCTTTACAGGTATATTGCTAACCTTTGAATAGCTTTTAGCATGCAAAATACCCCCGTAACCCGAACCTATTAAAGCAATATTTAAAGTTTTCATGTTCATCCCGACTTTCCTATTTGTTCTATGAAATGCTGAATTATTATGTGAATATTTATTATTGCTACATGAACGTAATCCTTTTACCTGTTTGTCTATTATAATAATCTTAAATGCTTTTCTATTGTATGTCCAATACTTCTTTTGTATAATTTAATAGAAGGTCTCTATAGCTTATTTACAGTTTTAATATGTTTAAGGAGTGATATTATGACTTTACAACAATTACGATATTTTATTGAATTGGCTAATACTCTTCACTATACAAGAGCCGCTGAGCAACTCAATATATCACAGCCAAGTCTAAGTTATGCTATATCGCAACTGAGCAAAATGCTTGGCGTGCCATTGTTTAAAAAAGACGGCATAAAGGTTTACTTGACAGAATATGGCAAAGCTTTTCTTCCTTATGCCGAAAGTGCCATAAACATACTTACTCAAGGCGAAGCTCAATTAGATAAAATGCATAACCCGTCAAACGGAAATATCAATCTGGGATATATTTATACTGTAAGCTTTGATGCAATCCCCCAATTAATTGAAGAATTCTATGCATATATGGGCAATCGTAATATTAATTTTAACTTTCAGGTCACTATGACAAATATATTAATAAAAAAACTTATAGAAGGTAAGCTTGATATTGTTATGGCTCCTTATACCGGAATTACAAACGAATGCATTAAGAATATTCCTGTATTTGAACAGGAGCTCTACTTAATTGTATATAACGATCATCCATTAGCAACAAGCAAATCCGTCACTATTGATGAATTAAGAAATGAAAAATTCATAATGATAAACAAAGAAACGGATCTTTTTCTCCAGACAGACTCTTTATTTAAACGCTATAATATTAGACCGGATGTTTTTTTTGAAGTTGACGAGTGTAATTCAATGGCGTCTTTTGTAGGCGCAAAGCTTGGTATAGCTATAATGCCTAAAATTCCATCTCTTAGCAGCTATAGAGTAATAGCCATACCTTTTGCGGAAAGAATTGCGAAAAGAACAATAAGTATACTTTGGAATAGCAGCATAAATTGTTCGCCGGCATTAAATAAATTCTTGGATTTCTGCTTTTTGGCAAACCAAAATAAGGATGAAAGTTAATTATATTGTAAAGAGGCAATTCGGCATTTTAGCATTTCCCAATCATCCAAAAAGTTGTTTAGCAGGTTCGGTCTCCGCCTAACTGCCAATGGGTGGTATGAAACAATTGCCGGCCGTTCTAATAATTGATGCCATTTACCGCGTAAATCCCTTACATGTGCATCACTATCATTAAGCATGCTTTGAACAACTACATCGCCCAAGCAAACTAAGTAATCAGCATTTGAATTCTTTATTTGCTGCTCAAGAAATGGTTTACTAAAAGCCCTTGCTCTATCTTTATCATATTTGCGCAGCGGCCTGCATTTTAATAGGTAGGTCAAATAAATGTCATCTAAAGGCAAGCCCTTCTTATATAAGGCTAATTGCAATGTTTCCCTTGTTCCGCAGGCATATTCGTTGCCTTCTTTATCTTCACGGGCTCCCGGGTTATCTAAAATTATGACGACAGAAGCATCCGGATTTCCCTCGCCCCAGATGACTCTCGATTTGTGGGTGCATACTTCGCAATTTTGATAATCATCAGCTTCCGGCGGTAGCTTATCCTCTGGCCAAATTATCGGCTTAAACCCTATATCTATTTTATATTCCTCCAATGACTATAAGATATAATAATGATATACCTTCCGATTATTTATTCAAAACATAGGTTGCAACCGGCACCGCTCTTAAACTTTCGCTTATTTCCGGTTTTATTATTCTTTCAAAAGTGAAACCGTTACGGGCTAAAACAATTTCCATAATGCATAGGAATATGCCCATATCTATGGAATTATAGAAAGGAACAAGCCTTTTAGGTATAATTGATAGGACCGTTGTTGCCCTGTACACGTCTATTTTATTATTCCCGCATACAACTCTCCAGGGTTGTGTATTGCATGCGCTAGGTGCATATTTAACGATATTACCAATCTGTTCAGCCAAATCACCTTTCCATATCTCTTCCGTTTCTTTTCTTTTACATTTTGTATAATCCTGCCTGAACTCATTTTCCAAACCTTTCCCCAAAGACATCATTATTATGTATTTTAAATTTTCAGACTGCGGTTCCTTGACTCTTGCCATCCCATACCAGCACACTCCTATGTTCTTCGAAGCTAAATATAAATCTAATTGTTCAAACATATAACCGATATTGAGAAGATAATGCTCTTTCTCTTCGCTATAAATAAGCAGACAGCATTCTCCCCGTTTAGAAGTGGTTTTTTCCCGTGGCACAATCATGCTTTCTGTTTCTATATCGCTTACCAAAGGAGACAATTCTTTAATCTTTTCCTTTATATCCTCCAGTTCAGCCTTCGTCAGATTCAGTTCCTCATTATATCTTCTGAAAGACTTTCTCTTAAATATCATTTCATAAAGGCCCTTCATACTATACGCCAGCCCCCTTATAATAAATTTTTCGAAAGCTGTTTATATTTAAATTAAGCAACTCGTTAAATTATGTTTATCATATTATAAAATTACATTCAAGCTTTTGTTTTTTGAATAGTTAACCCTCTCATTTAATTAACCTGTATATATTTTATCTTGTTGTTAATTCTATATACAGGAGGTGTTCATATGTCACATTTGACACAGAAAGAAAGATTTTTACTTGAAGATCAAAAAAGCCAAGAAGAAATATGTGTGAAAAAGTACAATAATTATGCACAACAAGCCCAAGACCCACAATTAAAACAAATGTGCCAACAAATTGCACAACATGAACAGCAGCATTTAGATACCATAAATCAAATACTTGGCGGCCAGGTTCCGAATATGGCACAACAAAGCCAGCAACAAGGTCAGCAGCAAAACCAACAACAGTCCGGCCAAAGCACAGGTATGCAAAGTAGCTCTACCGGCCAAACAGGCATGACGAATCAAAAAGATTCAGACCTATGTACAGATCTTCTTTCCACAGAAAAATATGTTTCAGGTTCTTATGATACTGCAATCTTTGAGTTTAGGGACACCAATATTCGTAAGGCTCTGAATCATATTCAAAAAGAAGAACAGGAGCACGGAGAACAAATTTTCAATTATATGCATAGCAAAGGAATGTATAATCCAAAGTAAAAAAGACAGAAAGATACACCTAACCTGTTATAATGTGTTAGGTGTATCTTTCTATTTTATGGCATTATGTATTCGTATTTTTCTAAAATATCCATAGGTAATTCCATTCGGGTTGTTTTCAATGGATTTACAATCTGACAAATCTTTAAATTACCGGCTAAAGACAGAAGGAAGCTTGCCTCATGTATATCCATTTTCAATTCGTCAACCAGAAATTGATGCATATTAATTACTGCCTTCTTTGCCGCATCATCTAATG
>CAZMPR010000018.1:0-14224 GCA_964568265.1 uncultured Clostridiaceae bacterium
TGTCCCTTTCTTGCATTTTTTATGCAATACTCTTGGCAAACCGCAGCCTCTTAATCACACTGCTATTTAACTAAATTAGATACAACTCTATCACAGAAAAATATGATTGTCAACGGGATGGATTTTTAAAACCATAAAAGAATTATAGGTAATATTTACGCAATTCCTCTGGAGATTTACAGGATAAATATTTTAGAGGTATATCGAATACAGTTTTTGCTCCTGTATATTCTTCTTTATTTAATCTATATGCAGCACGTGAATAAGCTACCAACACACTGGCAGTAAATTCAGAATTGCTATCTAACTTTAAAGAAAACGCCAGGTTATTTACCATGGATCCATTTATTTCTGTTTTGCCGTTTCTCAGCACTGTGCCTCCATGATACATTTTAGAATGATTTTTTAAAAGCTCTTCTTCTGTTATAAAGAAAACTTTTGTATCATATTCTTTAAAATAGTTAGGCATGAATACTATGTTTTCGGTGATTTCCTCTTTATCGGCATATTCTTCAGCTACTACATAGCATTCTCTCTTATGTTTTTCTCTGTTTGTTAACTCCGGTGATTCACCGTTTTTAATCTTGTCTATTGAATTTATATCGGGGATGGTGTATTGTATGGCATTCTTGACCCCGGGAATTCTTCTTACGGCATCGGAATGACCCTGGCTTACACCGGGGCCCCAGAAGGTATAGGATATCCCTTGTGGCAGTGCCGCTTCAAACATAACTCTGTTCATGGAAAAGAGTCCCGGATCCCATCCGGCACAAATAATAGAGGTATTGCCGCCGACTTTAGAAGTTTCATTCATCGATTTAAAGTAATCAGGTATATTTCCGTGGTTATCATAACCGTCCACGGTATTAAACAAGGAGGCAAAACAGGGGCCTTGTATCGGCAAATCTTTTGATGAACCCCCGCATAATATCATAACATCAATACTGCCGACATAATTTTTTGCAAGGTTAATGTCTATAATTTTTGTTTCGGATTTGCGATTATTTTCTGCAGGTCTTCTCGAGAATATTGCAACCGGTTCCATATCTTTGCTTTTGCTTATTGCGATTTCCGCACCTTTGCCTAAATTTCCGTACCCGACAATTCCTATTCTTATTTTATTCTTCAAAATCTCAACTCCTTTTATATTATGTAATATTATTAACCATTCACAGTATGCAAATCGGTTACCCGTATATTAATCATAGAGACACAATCAAATACATAGGCATTCAAATATATATGGGTATTATAACAAAAATATAAGGGCAATGTTATTTTTATTTTTCAGGTATTAAGCTATAATCATGTTGAGGCGAGACTTATCATAATAATAAAGATTTATTCTTTGGAAAAAAACAGGATTCAGGAGGGATAAAGTGAAAGAGTTGTCTCGTTGGAAAATGCTTGCTTTTATTTATATATTTATGTTGGTTTTTGCCACGATTTTTCAGGGAATGCCGCCGTTGTTCGGCTATATTATAACGTCATTAGGGATTTCCCATGCTCAGGCAGGGGCTTTGATGAGTTTTTTCGGTCTGCCGGGTATTATTATATCAATTCCCGGAGGAATCCTATCCGATATATACGGTTCAAGGCGGGTAGGCATCGGTTCTTTGATTATTGCCCTTATAGGTTCAGTGATGGTGGGGTTAGGAAACAATTTTACCATACTTATGATAGGCAGAATAATTTCCGGTATCGGTGCCCTAACCATAGCTATAGTGGCACCGCAAGTCCTATCCAAGATTTTTGATAAAAAGGATATGGGCGTTGCCATGGGGATATTCAATACGGCAATGCCTTTGGGCACCATATTAACACTAAACACTTTCAGCCCTTTGGCGGCGGCGACAAATTGGAGAGTGCCCTTGCTTATAACATCTGTTTATTGTTTATTTGTTCTTGTATTATTCTTCTTCAGGTACCTGAATTCATCGGAAAAAATCGAAGAAACGGCACAAAAGAAGGTTTCTTTTAGGGAATCCTTTTATGCTGCGGGTAAAACCGGTTGGGCTATATGGCTTATAGCAATAGTTTGGATGATGTATAACGCTTCTTCTATATCCTTTTTGGCTTTCGGAAGCGATTATTATATTTCCGTGGGTTATGACGCGGGCTATGCAGGTTTTTTAACAAGCCTGCTTATGGTGGGCGCCTTGATGTTCAGCACATTTGTGGGATATCTGACGGATAGATTTGGCAATGAGGAATATTTTATATTAGGCGGAAGCATTGGCCTGGCTATAGCCTTGTTATTAGTGCCGAGGGGCGGGGTTAATCCGTTACTATTAGGAAGTTTGATAGGTTTATCAGCATCGTTTATACCATCGCCGGTTTTCTCTTTGGTGCCAAAATATCTGCCTCAAGAGCAAGTAGGACTGGGATATGGTATATTGTCAACCTGTCTTAATATCGGTGTGCTGATAGGTCCTTTTTTAGTAGGACATTTCTATGACAGAACTAAAACTTATGTAGCAGGTTTTATTCTTATGTCCATATTAGCTTTGCTTGGCGGGGCATTCGCCGTTGTCTTAAAACATGTCGCCAGAGCCGGTAAAAGCAATAATTAAAACGGTTTAAAACTCATAATACAAGAACCGCCTCCTTTCATTTTTATCAATGAGTTTAATATCAGGTTTTACAAATTCGTTTAAAAGTTATGTCAAATAAGTTATACTATATTTATGCATAAGTAATATTTGTTGCCAAACTTTTAGTATTTTTGTAAATTATAATGATGATATTAGAGGATTTAATATTGATTTTTAAGAGATTAAACAAAATAAGAAAGATAAGAGAGAGGGGAAATAAGAATGAGTCAAGAGCTTAATGTATTATTGGACAATTCACGGACTGCTTTTGAGAAAATGAAAAAATGCACTCAGGAAGAAGTAGACTTGATGTGCCGTGCAATCAATAAGGCTGTATCTGACAACGCCGAGGAATTAGCCAAATTAGCGATTGAAGAGACTAACATGGGAAATGTGGAGTCGAAAATAATTAAGAATACTACCATGGGCTCCGGCGTTTGGCTTACTTTGAAAAATAAAATATCCGTAGGAATAATAAGGGAGGACGAGGAAAAAGGCTTGGTATATGTTGCTCATCCAAAAGGCGTAGTCGCATCGGTTTCACCAATAACCAACCCCACAATAACTCCTTTAGGAAATGCTATGTTGGCAATCAAAGGAAGAAATACCATAATTGTTTCTCCCCATCCCAGGGCAAAAAGAACCACAACAAAGACTGTTGAATATATGAACAAGGCTTTAGCTGAAATCAATGCACCGGAGAATGTAATTCAAATTGTTGAGGATCCGAGCATAGAGGCGACCCAGGTACTGATGGCGGCAGCGGATGTAGTAGTGGCAACCGGTGGAATGGGTATGGTAAAAGCCGCTTATTCCAGCGGAAAGCCGGCTTTTGGTGTAGGGCAGGGCAATGTGCAGGCGGTTATAGATAAGGATTATGATGATTTGGATTTGGCAGCTCAGTTTATAATTATGGGAAGAAGCTTTGATAACGGGATTATATGTGCCTGCAATCAGTCGGCAATAGTACATAAGGATAAGAAAGAGGCCATGGTTGAAGCTTTCAGAAAGAATGGTGCCTATTACATAGAGTATAGTGATGAAGTAGACAAAGTCAGGAATGCACTGTTCAAAGACGGCAGACTTCAAGCCGATATAATAGGTAAATCAGCTTTTGAAATAGCAAAAAAAGCCGGAATAGATGTTCCCAAGGATACTTCGGCTTTAGTTGTCCTTACGGAATCAAGAGGCAAAGATGACTTGTTATGCGGAGAAAAGCTTTGTCCCGTATTAATACTTACCACTTATAAAGATTTTGAAGATGGTGTGGAAATTGCCAAGGCCAATTTGTTATATCAAGGTGCAGGCCACACTGCTGTCGTACATTCCAATGATAAGGAAAAGATTGAATATGCGGCAGTGGAACTGCCGGTAGGCAGGTTGTTGGTCAATGTTCCCGGTATAGCAGCAGGCGGCGGAGGGCTGTTTACTAATTTGAATCCTACACCATCGTTGGGTTGCGGCTCTTGGGGTGGAAACAGCATATCCGAGAACCTTACCTACGAACATTTATTAAATATTGCAACGATAGCTTATCCCAGGAAAGATGCACCGCCGACGGACGAAGAAATTTGGGCGGAATAAGATAAATTATAAAGAGGCTCCCCTTTAGAGCATTTAAGTTTCTCTGAAGGGGGACTTTTTATTAAAATGAGACTAAACAGGAGGTAGCCTTGTGGGAAAAAAGACATTGATCATAGGAACATCTTTAATGCTATTTTTAGGCCTTATTTATGCATGGTCACTATTTGCAGCCCCCCTTGAAGTGGCTTTCGGCTGGAGCAGAAGCCAAACTTCCGTTACTTTTTCTATAAGCATGATAACGTTTTGCCTGGGCTCCATATTATCGGGATTTATTTTAAAAAGAAGACCCCCGAGTAATGTCATTTTGGCATCTTCCGTTTTGTTTTTAATCGGTTTTTTCCTAGCTTCAAAAATATCCGGAATTTGGGGTCTGTATTTGTCATACGGGGTTTTATGCGGGCTGGGTGTGGGACTCAGCTATAATGCAATATTATCCACTGTTCCGAAGTGGTTGCCGGAAAAGGCTGGCTTTGCAACTGGTACCTTATTGATGGGCATGGGGTTGGGTAGTCTGATATTAGGCATCGTTGTAAAAAGAATAATGGATGTATTTATATGGCCTGCAACTTTCAGGATCTTGGCAATTGTTTTCTTTATAGTTTTTTTATTTGGATCAATATTTATTAAGAATCCGGAACTTTTGGAGAAAAACTTATCCGATTCAAAAAATTCAAAAGATTTACCATTATCAGATATGCTGAAAAGTATGGATTTTTGGATGTTATTCCTATGGTCTACCATGGCCTCTTCGATAGGTCTTGGTGTTGTTTCCAATGCCGGCTATATGGCTTCGGAAGCGGGAGTAAAAACAGATATATTGGCATTAATGGTAGGAATGGTTTCAGTGGGCAATGGATTGGGACGTTTATGTTTTGGGACTGTTGCGGATAAAATTGGCGGTAGAAAAGCTATGACGTTCGGGAATACAGTATTTATTGTGGGGATGCTATTCGCAATCCTTGCAAATAAGACAGGGGCGATTGCATTTATAGGTGCGGGATTTATTATGGGCGGTATGGGATATGGTTCTTCTCCTACATTGTCGGCAGCTTTGACAAAAAAAAGATTCGG
Source organism: uncultured Clostridiaceae bacterium (assembly GCA_964568265.1). Lineage (GTDB taxonomy): Bacteria > Bacillota > Clostridia > Lutisporales > Lutisporaceae > JAAYKT01. The sequence goes on from CAZMPR010000018.1 coordinate 5,250, forward strand.
AGAAAAGTACTATCCCCAAAATCTTAGTGCAATTGTAACGGCATTAATACCGGCATCTATGATAGGTCCAATTATTTCGGCAAACGTATACCAGCGGACAGGAAGCTATCTTAACGTTTATTTTATAATGCTTGGGATGGCATTTCTGGCATTTGTGCCCATTATGATGTATAAAGAGACGCGAATTGATTAAGCATCTTTATAGTTGTCTATAATATCAACAAATGTGTCGTAGTGATCCAAGAATAATTGAGTCATAACCGGATCAAAATGCTGACCCTTTTCTTCTTCAAACAGTTTTTTGATTCTGTCATGATCCCAAGCGGGTTTGTATACTCTGGGACTTGCCAATGCATCAAAGACATCTGCGATGGCGCTGATTCTGCCATAAGGGTGTATTTCTTCACCTTTTAAGCCTGCCGGATACCCTTTACCATTCCATTTTTCATGATGCTGGCTCGCGATTATGGATGAGGCTTTGATTATAACTCTGTCAGAATTTTCAAGAAGCTTGCGCCCTATATTCGTATGGTCTTTCATGTGCGCAAATTCTTCCTCAGTCAGTTTACCCGGTTTTTTTAAAATATCATCAGGAATTGCTACCTTTCCGATATCGTGCATCGGTGAAGCCATTTTTATAAGCTCGGCTTCATCCTCGCTTATTCCATATAATTTTGCTAAAACTGCGGATATTTCGGCTACTCTTTTAACATGATTTCCAGTTTCTTTAGAACGGCTTTCACCGATTTCCGCCATAAGGAAAATGATTTCTTTTTGCGTTTTTTCGATTTCTTCGTTAAGCATGGCATTTGAAATGGATTTTTCAGAATAAGATGCTACCATTTTTAAAACGTTGATGTCTTCATCGGAAAATTCCTCGGCCTCGGTCATTTTATTAACTGCCTGAAAGGCTCCCATTATGTTGCCCTCATTATCATATAGGGGCAAAGCTAAAAGTGCTTTTGTTATGTATCCCGTTTTTTTATCCACTTCTTTGTTAAAGTTAGGATCATCGTAAGCATTATTAGTAAAATATTCGGTTTGTGTACTTACAACATGACCGACAACACCGGTGTCTGCCGGAATACGGATTTCTGGGATACCATGGGCTACTTTTGTCCATAACTCATTTTTCTTTTTATCATATATCCAAACGGAACAGCGATCAGCAACTACAAGTCTTCTACCCAAATCAGCCATTAACTGCAGCAGATTGTTCAGCTTTTTTTCGTCCGCAATTTTACCTGCATATTCAAAAAGAAGTTTAAGCTTCTCATCGGGACTAAGCTCTTTTCCATGGTTAGGCATTGTTATTCCCCCCAGTCAAAATTTAAAATCCATTAGTCAAACCTTTTAATTTATTTTAACTATAGCAGAATAAATAATCCAGCGTCAACATCGTGTGACATTTAATAACAATTAATATGGAATATAATCATGAATAAGGAGAAATATGTAGTTTAAAGAGTAAAAAGGTGGTAGTATGATAATAATATTCTACATTTTTAGCATTTTAAAGGGGGTAATTATTAGCATTTTTAAATATAAGGCAGATAATAGGCACTATAAATTAATGTTGTCTAACAGGAACTTATTAGTTAAAAAGGGGTGATATTTTTGGTTTCTAAAAAAAGTGTTAAAGCAATAGTTCTTATTATTGTGGTTTTATTGGCAGCAAATACTATTGTTATAGCAGACAGTAAGACACAGTCGGTTGTTACCGCTCCTACAATAGTGGGAACCGGTGAATTCGGATGCGGTGACGGAAGCGCAGCAGAAGCTGTATTTAGCTTTCCTTGCGGTATTGCTTATTCTAAGAAGTCCGATGCTTTAATCATTGCAGATACTCAAAATCATAGAATTTGTTCTCTAAACTTAAAAACTTTAAAAGTGACAACCATAGCCGGAATAGGTAAAGGGGTAGACAGATTCGGTTTTCCCGGAGGAGGTTATGTTGACGGCGATGTAAAAAAAGCCATGTTTAACAGACCTAAAGGGGTTGCTGTGGCGGAAAGCGGTGCGATAATTGTTGCGGATACAGGTAATCATGCTATCAGGCAGATATACGATGGGAAGGTTACAACAATTGCAGGTGGCAAGGTTGTTGGATATCAAGACGGAAAAGGGACGAAGGCAAGCTTTGAAAATCCTTCAGGTATAGCAATAGATGAGAAAGGGATTATTTTTGTATCTGATACGATGAACAACATGATAAGAAAGATTGATACATTTGGCAATGTTACGGCCTATGCCGGTAGAAAAAGCGATAACAGTATATTGAGCGAGCCTGTCGGATTGACTGTAGATAAGGAAGGGATACTTTATGTAGCTGACAGCGGGAATCATCAAATAAAGAAGGTAACTGCAAAGGATAAGGTTGAAACAGTAGCCGGGATGCATCTTACCAAGGATGCAGAAAGCGGCTATTGGGTAGGCGGATACATAGACGGAGATATTTCCAAATCTTATTTTAATTTTCCGAAAGGTATTGCGGTGAAAGATGACGGTACTATTTTTGTTGCCGATACTTATAATTATGTTCTAAGAATAATAAAAGATTCCTCAGTAAGTACCGTAGCGGGTGCCGGTGTTGCAGGAGATAAATTTGATGATAAATATATATCCTATTTCGATGGACCTATCGGTATAGTCTATGCGAAAGGAACTCTTTTTATAGCAGATCAGTGGAATAACAGGATTGTGCTGATACCGGATAAGGATAATTACTTGATACCTATTGATACATCGGAGGCTGTTGTTGAAAAAATACTTACATTCATTGATGACAAGGAAATTGTTTTCCCTGATGTAAACCCTCTTTTCATCGAAGGGGAATTAAAAGTTCCCATAAGGGCAATAGCCGAGGCGTGGGGTGCTGAAGTCATATGGAATCAAGAGAAAAAGTCAGTTAGTCTGATAAAAGATGAAAAAGCTATAGAACTTTATCTTGAAACTGGTGATTTTCTAATTTATGAAGGCAGGTCTTTGGTAGATTTGGAATTCTTGAAAAATATGTTGGGGCTTAAACTTAAATGGGTAGGCGAACAAAATATAATTTCAATAGAGTCCGAATAGTCAAATACTATTTTATGTAGAGCGGGGGTACAGCTTTAATGGATTTAAAAGCTACATTTTGGGGGGTGCGCGGTTCAGTGCCGGTTCCCGGGAAGAATACAGCGGTATTTGGCGGGAACACTTCTTGTGTACAAATAGAAGTGGGCAGAAGAAATCTTATTTTTGACGGGGGTACAGGCATAACTGAATTAGGCGATCGGATGATGAATGAAAAATGTGATAAAGATATAGATATTTTCTTTTCTCATTACCATTGGGATCATATACAAGGGTTGCCCTTCTTTACACCGTTTTATTGCCCGGGCAATTATTTTAGGCTTCATGGTCCCGATAAAGGGGGAAAAGATATCAAAGAAATTTTAAATGATCAAATGCTTTCCCCTTATTTTCCAATAGATATGGGAATGATGAAGGCTGAACTCGGTTTTATAAGAATTGAAGCTGATACTGAGATTAGTTTGGGGGATGGAATAAAGATTAAAACTTTAGAAATTGATCACTCGGATGGATGCCTCGCCTATAGAATAGAAAAAGGAAGTTCGTCTATAGTTTACTGTACGGATACGGAGACACTTAGAATGGAAAGAAGAAAAAAACTCCTAAGTTTTATTATAGGGACAGACGTTTTTATATATGATGCTAACTTTACGGAAGAAGAATACATAAAATTAGGTGCTAAATGGGGTCACTCCACTTGGGAAGAAGGAGCAGCCTTGAGTACAGAGGCAGGCGTGGGACAACTGGTTTTGTTTCACCATAAAAGGGATCGGGCAGATAAAGAGCAGCAAATGATTGAAAGTTTTGCACAAAAAAGCTTTAAAAATACAGTAGCAGCAAAAGAAGGCATGATTATAACTGTAGGCGGTGATGGCACTGAAAAAGTGGTCGTTAATTATCCATATTAGTTTATTCTTATTGATAGCTTTGCTTATGTTTTTTAATACATTTGAAACCCTTGATTGCCGTTTTCAAGATTTCCTGTATCAAGAAAACAAATCTGCAAGCACCGATATTATTATAGTAGCCATAGATGATGAAAGCCTTGAAGCTTTGGGAAGATGGCCTTGGCCTAGGGATTATCACGGTGAGTTGATTCGTCTTATTGGAGAAGGCCAACCTTTGGTGATAGGTTATGACATAATTTTTGCCGAGGAATCAGCGGAAGAGGGCGAAGACGATTATCTGATAAATGCGGTTAGAGGAGCTGGAAATGTGGTTTTTCCCGTTTATGGGGTATTTGATGAAAGTGCATCAAGGGGAACATTACAGGCTGTAAATCTAACAAGGCCCTTTGAAGGATTGGATAATGCGGCAGATTCGGGCCATATAAATACTATTATGGATAATGACGGAATTGTGAGAAAGACCATTCAAAATTTTTCATATAACGGAGAAAAAGTTGAAAGTTTTTCTTGGAAACTGTACAAACACTATGAGGAAAAGTTTGGTGTCAGTCAGATGGAGTCTAAGGATATTCCGTTGGATTACTGGCAGCGTACCAGTATTAGATTTAGCGGCAAGCCATACAGTTATGAGATGATTCCTTTCCATAGGATTTTAAATGAAGAGGTACCCGGCGAGTATTTCAGGGATAAGATAGTTCTAATAGGCCCTACGGCTATAGGCTTGGCCGATGACTATTATTTTACTCCTATGGCACCGCAGGTACCGATGTACGGTGTTGAGATACATGCAAATATAATTCAACAGTTTATAGATAAAAAGTTTTGGACAGTGATTCCCTTGTTAGCACAATATGCAATTATGCTTGGACTTGGTGTTTCGGGATATTTCACTTTTGAAAAGTTTAAACCGGGCATAGGCGTTTTTGTATTGATAGGGATTGCGGGTTTGTTTTTATTAACAGTTAAGTCCGCCAGTTCAGGGAATAACGGATACATTATGAGTTTTTTATATCCCATAGGATTTATAGGACTTCAATATGTGGCAGTATTAGGTGAGAAATTTATTTCAGAGCAATTGGAAAAGAAAAGAGTTACAGATGTTTTCGGGAAATATGTGGCACCGCAAATTGTTGGTAAGATTTTGGAAGAGGGAGAAGAAGGTCTTCAGTTAGGCGGCTCCAGAAGAGACATAACAGTATTATTTGTAGATATTCGCGGGTTCACCCCGCTATCAGAAGCGGCACAACCCGAAGAAGTGGTGTCCATACTTAATGATTATCTCACTTTATGCGCCGAATCTATCTTTGCTTATGGCGGTACCTTGGACAAATATATCGGTGATGCCGCAATGGCAATATATAACGCTCCATTGGATTTGGACAACCATCAGTTACGGGCGGTTCAGACGGCATGGGCAATGCATGAAGGTGCCCAGCCCCTGCAAAAAAAGTTGGAGGAAAAGTTCGGGAAAGTTATTCAGTTCGGAGTGGGAATACATACGGGAAGTGCTATTGTGGGAAACATAGGAGCCAATTTCCGAATGGATTATACGGCTATCGGTGATACGGTGAATACTGCGGCACGTATCGAAGCCAACAGTAAGCCGGGGCAAGTACTTATAAGCCAGGAAGTCTATAATCGCGTAAAGGATTTTGTGGAAGTTACGGATATTGGGCCTATACAAGTAAAAGGAAAAGCCCAAGCGTTACAAGTATATCAGGTAGATAAACTGAAAGTAGTATAGAAATCGGAGGTGTTTATAATAATGAGAAAAACTATAGCAATTATATTATGCTTCATGATTCTTATGGCTAACATGCCCTTGACTGTATTTGGAGCGGAGAAGATATCTGCGAAGCTCATTCAAATGGAAGGGGATGTGCAGGTTATAAGAGCCGGGGGAGAGAAACCGTTTAAAGCCTTTGTAAACATGAGGCTTACCGAAGGCGATAGAATTATTACGGGTCCGTCAGGAAAAGCGAAGATTGAGATGGACGATGAAATAATAATAACTCTTGCCGAAAACACCAGAATTTATTTATCGGAACTCAGAGGCTCAAATGGGGCAAAACAAAGCTCTATAAACCTGCAATCCGGGGGAGTAGGCTCATCGGTAAAAGAGAAACTGAAAGATAATTCCAGATTTGAAATAAAGACACCGACAGCAGTTATGGGCGTTAGGGGAACAGAGTTCTTCACCCAATATTATAACGGCAATGTGGATGTTAGAGTTGTAGACGGTATTGTGGAAGTGACGGTGAATGTAACAAAAGAGGGAGATGTAACGGGAGTCAGTGGTACGGGAGCAAGGACTTATACTTTTCCGATATCGGCATTACAGCAAGTAGCATTTAGTGAAGGCGAGGATGCAAAGGATGTATCAGAATCTGTGGAAGCTTTGGATTTAGACGGGCTGCCTATACCATTCTTGGATAGGATACGGGAGATAAACGAAGAAGATCCTGATGCAATACCAAAAGAAATATTGGATTCAATCGATAAAGCTGTAGAAAACGCAATTAAGACTTTAAAAGAAAAGATGGAAAATAAGGAACTGGTCCCGGATGAGATTGCTTCATCATTAGAAAAAACCATAGTGGGAAATATCCAACAATCAATTCCGACGATAAAAGATCCTCCACCGTCGGAACCGCGCGGAACATCGCGAAGAGATAGTGATGATAGGGATGATAGCAAAACCCAAATTGTATCGATAGGTGAAATCAACGGAATTAATGTTGTAGATGAGGAATTGACGGCAGGGACATTGGCACCGGCTAATGCAACGGTAACTTATCAGTGGATGAGAGGCCTGGGGGATAGCCAATTCGTTAATATTCAAGGAGCAACAACAAAGGAGTACAAACCGACCATATATGATGCAGGTATGCAACTTAAGGTTAAAGTCACAGGGACAGGCAGTTATGAAGGAACAGTAGAAAGTGAACCGACAGAATCCATAATTGGAATTACTGCAAAAATAGTGGAAGATGAAAGTGGGGAATATAAATATATAGAAGTAAGACTTTTCGGTACAGAATTTATTGAAGAAGAAATTTATGAATACTGGAATATAGAAGGAATACAGGAATTTGAGATAACAATTAGCGATGATAAAAAAGAAGCAAAAATATATTATTATGGTTTATCTGAATGTCCTGATGTAACAATTCAGGCTTTGGCAGATGCTGTTGAAGCTGAAGTTGATACAAACACAGTATATTTAAATATATATAGCTTGGAGCTAATAGGTGAGAACATTTATGTTGATGGTTATGAAGATGAATACGAGACTATCAGACTAATTGAGGGAACTGGAGTATTTATTTTTACTTATCAAAATAATGGACAACAGTTAAAAACCTTTACAGTAAATGGTGAGAGTAAAATTGCTGTTCTTGAACCTTTAATGGAAGGTGATTATATCTATGGTTATGCTTATAATTTGATTATTGAAGAAGATACAACTATAGAAGTCACTTACGAAGAAGTAACCATTGATGAATATGAAGTAACTTTTATTGTAGAGGGTGAAAGTGGTGGAACTATTTCCGCGATAGTATACGATTACTTTGATCAAGATCCGGGCATTGAAATTGAATCTGGTGATTTTGTCGAGTGCGGTAAAACTGTTATTTTTACAGCTATACCTCCAGAAGATTACTATTATTACGAAATAATGTGGAAGGTTAATGATATAAATATAGAATGTGTTGAAAGCTGGTATGAGATTGTAGTGGACAAAAATATTGATGTTATCATTGAGTTCAAGAAGATTGAGGCATAAAATAGGATTTATTATTTATGTTTTCAAGTATATAATAGGAATTTTAAAACTATAAAACAAGGGAGATTATCTGATTAATCTCCCAATAATTTTTATAAAAAAACTTTTGTTCACTTCCAATAGTTATTCGCCGCCGCAACTGTCTGAAAATTCGTAGCTATCACATGAGAGGCGGCTATCAAGCTGTCGGCATTTGTAGAATACTTAGGCCTCAGTTTTTTCCTTATTCTTTCGTCAGGCTGAGTATATTCCACTCCCATTTGAGAAAGCTTTATAGCCAATTCAAAACCTTCTTGAGGTGTATTTGTCTTAAGACTTGTTAACCATTTCTTCATATTTATAACCATTCCTTTCCTAAACAACATAGGATAATTACTCACGTTTAATATTCAATAATAATATATGTCTGCAGGTGTTCATAGGTGAAGCATAATGAAACTGAATGATGGCGATTTACATTGTATTATTTGTAAGAATCAATTAGAATAATATTACAAAAGCATTTTCCGGAGGTGCTGTTATGAATCCTATTTCACAAAGAAGATGCGGAATTTTGCTCCATATCTCATCCCTTCCGAGCTTTGATTCATGTTTCGACTTTATTGATTTACTGAAAAAGAGCGAACAATCCTATTGGCAGATACTTCCTCAGAATCCTGTGATGGATGAAGGCTCTCCCTATAAATGCTATTCGGCATTTGCCGGAGATACCCGATACATAGGAAAAGTCAAAGCAGATTTGAAGTACGCTGACTTTGAAAGGGAAAACAGATATTGGCTTACGGATTATGCTTTATTTACAGTTTTAAAAAAGCATTTTAAGAACTTACCTTGGAATAAATGGGATAAAGACATAGCTTTCAGAAGAAAAGAATCAATAAACTATTATAAATCTTTATATAAAGCTGAGATAATGGACGAAAAAATAAAACAGTTTGAGTTTTATGCTTCATGGAAGGCAGTAAAGGATTACGCGGAGAAAAACGGAATACAAATAATAGGGGATATGCCTTTATATGTAGCACATGATAGCGCCGATGTATGGTCAAGACCTAAACTTTTTATTTTAGATAAAGAAGGAAAACCAAAGAAGCTCTCGGGAGTTCCGCCGGATTACTTCTCGAAGGAAGGACAGCTTTGGGGCAACCCGATATATAATTGGGATGAAATGAAAAAAGATAAGTTCAACTGGTGGTTACAGAGATTCA
>CAZMPR010000019.1:0-13766 GCA_964568265.1 uncultured Clostridiaceae bacterium
TATCTTCTTCTTCTCCTATAGGTGTTTCCAATGATACGGGTTCTTGAGCAATCTTTTGAATTTCTCGGACTTTCTCCACAGGCAAATCCATTTCTTTGGCTATTTCTTCCGGCAGAGGGTCTCTGCCCAATTCTTGCAACAATTGTCTATGAACCCTTATAAGCTTATTGATAGTTTCAACCATGTGAACGGGGATTCTGATGGTCCTTGCCTGATCTGCTATGGCCCTGGTAATAGCCTGCCTAATCCACCATGTAGCATAGGTGCTGAATTTGAAACCTTTATTATAATCAAACTTCTCAACAGCCTTGATAAGCCCTAAATTACCCTCTTGAATCAGGTCAAGAAAAAGCATTCCTCTTCCCACATATCTTTTCGCTATACTTACCACTAATCTGAGGTTTGCCTCTGTAAGCTTTTTCTTTGCGTCCATATCCCCATCTTCCATTCGCTTTGCCAAATAAATTTCCTCATCCGATGTCAAGAGAGGTACCTTGCCAATCTCTTTGAGGTACATTCTTACAGGATCATCTATACTTATACCCTCGGGAACTGAAAGGTCGAGACTTTCTTCTTCAGAATTATTCTCATCATCATCTTCATCTATTGGCGGAATATCAATTTCCGTTCCAATATTTCCGATAATATCTATACCCTTAGATTCGAAATACTCATACATTTTATCTATTTGTTCCGAATCGATTTCAACTTCTTCAAGAGCATCCATAATCTCCTTATAAGATAGCATTCCGTTCTTTTTCCCTTTTTCTATAAGCTCTTTGATATCATTTATTTTTAATGTTTCGTTTTTCATGGTTAACCCCTCCCTTCAAGGAAACTATTTCTTTTTCTTTTGTAAATCCATGATCTCCTTAAACAATTCATTAGCCCTTTCCTTTTCTTCAGACTTGTAATATTCATTCATTCTATTTGTTAATTCTTTTATCTTATTTTCTAAACTGTGAGAATAAAGCTTGTCAATATATGAATCTAACAATTCTATATCTTTTTTAGTAATTTCTATATTAAAAACTTCCGATGCTTTTTGTCTTTCTTCTTCATCTGTCAAATGGATTAATATTTCTCCGGCAGACACCGTTTTTCCTTCTTTTATTTTTAAATTTATAATAGTGGCAATCTTTTCATGTATAGGCAGCGAAAAATTCTTCTCACTTATCACGTTAAAAATATTTTCAGCTTTATCTTTATATAAAACGCATATGTTAAGTATCTTTTTTTCCGCCTTAATCTGGCCGCCGGCTTCATTTTCATTAAATTTACTTATTATATTATGCCTGTTATTTCCACTTATATGCTTACTTCCAATTTTCTTTAATTCACCATATATAGCTTCTTCGCTGATTTGCATTTCTTTTGAATATTTTTTTATATATGCATCGATTTCAATTGGGCTATCCAATGTACTCAGTATCCTTGCCAAGCTTTTAGTGAACCTGACTCTATGTTCCAATACATCGGGATCGTTGTTTTTCCTTGCATTATAAATACGATATTCGGTTAATGAAAAACTATTCTTTTGTAATTCATTAAAAGCCTCTAAACCTTCATTCCTGATAAAATCATCGGGATCCTTCCCCTTCGGAAAGTTTATGACTTTAACTTGGCAACCTTCTTTTTGCAGTATTGACAGTCCCTTTAAGGTTGCCGATTGGCCTGCTGTATCTGAATCATAGGCAATAACTATTTCATTGGCGTATCTTTTCAGAAGCTTTGCTTGTTGCTCCGTAAAAGCAGTCCCTAAAGATGCTACGACGTTTTTCACACCGGATTGATACAGCGAAATAACATCCATATAACCCTCTACAACAATAATGTTTTTTAGAGCAGTTATCTCCCTAATATTATTCAAAGCATATATGCTCCTGCTTTTATTATAAACCGGTGTTTCCGGAGAATTTAAGTATTTTGGCTTGCTATCATCCAGAACTCTGCCGCCAAATCCTACCACCTTTCCACCCAGATTTATAATAGGAAACATTATTCTGCCTCTGAATCTATCATAATAACCTTTTTCTTTTTTCACTATAAGACCGGCGCTTTCTATCGCATTATCGTCAAAATCTCTGCTATTCAGATAAACATTCAGCTTGTCCCAGCTATCCGGAGAATAACCGATTCCGAATTTCCTGATGGTTTCGTTATTTAATCCTCTTTTCATGAGGTATTCCAAAGCCATTCGGTTATCTTTCAAATTATTATAAAAAAACCTGGCAGCAATACTGTTTATTTTAAATAACAGTTCCCTTTTTTTCATCTTCTCCAAATCTTTTTTGCTTGTTCTTTCGTCTACGGAAACACCGGCTTTTTTGGCTAAGAAATATAAGGATTCAACATAGTTTAGTCTTTCGATTTTTTGTATAAAGGTAATCACATTCCCGCCTGCCCCGCATCCAAAGCAATAAAACATTTGTTTATCCACGGAAACACTGAACGAAGGGGTCTTCTCCGTATGGAAAGGACACAAACCCCAAAAATTATTACCTTTCTTTTTTAAGCTGAGATATTGGGATATTATATCCGCAATATCGTTTTTTTCAATTATCTCAGAAATTTTTTCTTCTGATACATACTCTTTACCGCCTTTTAATTATTTTGCAAATTGCAGGGATATAGGCTCTTACGATGCAACGACTCGGATAGCTCATAATGTTGTAACCCTGAGGGCATATATCCATATACCTTATTGCCTTTAAATGATATTGCTTACAAAAGCATCATCGTCCTATATATACTAATTCTACAAAAACTTTAAAAGTCCTACATGACAGAAAATTTTCCTACTATTAATATTGCCAAGACAGCGGAAGAAAGATTGCTTTGTACTTATTCAATGCGTATCTATCAGTCATTCCCGCTATATAATCACACGCCATACGATGTATATTTTCTATTGACATGCTGTCTTCGGATTTATCTGTTATCTCGTTTGGATTTTCCAGCAGATGCATATACAGTTCTTTCAATATATACTGAACCTTTTTCTCCTCTTCCTTGGCTTTAGACCCTAAATAAATATTTTCGAATAAATACTCTCTAAGATTCGCCGTCGCAGCTTCTATATCCGGGCTCATTCTTACATAAGGCTTATCCAAACTTTCATTGATTATATCAAGAATCATGGTGTTTATTCTTTTTTTATGAGTTTCTCCCAAAGCTTTTATATCCTCTGCCGGCAAATCATTAAGTTGAACAATATTTGCTCTGATTGCATCATCAATATCATGGTTTATATATGCAATTCTGTCGGAAAGTCTGACAACGTCCCCTTCTAAAGTACACGGCATATTATCCCCCGTATGATTTAATATTCCGTCTCTTACTTCCCAGGTCAAATTGAGACCGGCTTTATTTTCAAGTGTTTCCACTACCCTTAGGCTTTGTTCGTTATGCTTAAATCCTGATGGATAAAGACTGTCCAGCACTATTTCTCCGGAATGCCCGAAAGGTGTATGCCCTAAATCATGTCCCAAAGAAATGGCTTCAGTCAAGTCTTCATTTAACCTGAGAGCCCTGGCAATGGTCCTGGCTATTTGTGAAACCTCCAAAGTATGGGTAAGTCTCGTTCTGTAATGGTCACCCTCCGGCGAAATAAAAACCTGTGTCTTATGTTTCAGTCTCCTAAAGGCCTTTGAATGTATTATTCTATCCCTGTCTCTTTGAAAATCCGTTCTTATCTCGCATTTAATCTCAAATTTATCTCTGCCTTTACTTTCTTTACTTTTTAAAGCATGTAGCGAAAGTGTTTTAAGTTCTATTTCTTCCGTTATTTCTCTTATAAGCATAAGTTCACCCTCTCAAAAAAACGGTCAATAGATATATACAACAAAAAAACTAATTATCCTCTTATTTTTTCATCTATTCTTTAAAATAAAGCATAAGTTACAGTAAATTTACAAGTAGAAATGCAGTATATTATGTGTATAGCCCAAAAATGATATATAATATTATTTGACTTTGAGAATCTGAGGATGTGAAAAGATGAATATATCGGCACCTTCCCTCATAGAAACACTTTATTCCCTGAGAATTTACAGATGGATTAACAGCCCGTTAAGCCTTTTAACGGGTATCTTTCCAATATCCTTGGCAGAGATTATTTTATTTTTAATAGTAATATTTGCAATCTATTTAGTAGCTGTTTTTATTTATAAAATAATTAAGGAAAAGAACTATCTAAACATTAATTTTTTTATAAGACTGATTAAAAAAACATTTATTGCCCTTGTGATTTTATACTTATCTTTTTTGCTGATCTGGGGTTTAAATTACCATAGAATGCCCTTTGCCCAATCTGCAGGATTAAATGTAACAAAATATTCTAAAGATGATTTGGAAGAATTATGTTTTTATCTTATAAATAAATCTAATGCATTAAGATTGGATGTTGCAGAAGATGATAACGGAGTTATGAAAATACAAAACGGTACAAGGTGGGTCTTAAATAGCGCATATTTCGGTTATGATGCGGTATCCCAAACCTATAGCACCTTGTCCGGTAGATTCGGCACCCCCAAGCCGGTTATTCTATCGGAGTTAATGTGTTATACCGGCATTACAGGCATCTACTTTCCTTTCACCGGAGAAGCCAATGTAAATATCAATGTTCCCGACTCAAGCCTCCCACATGTTGTCACCCACGAGATGGCACATCAAAGAGGGTATGCCAGAGAAGATGAAGCAAATTTTATCGCCTATTTAACCTGTATCCATAATCCCTATGCTGAATTTAAGTATTCCGGCGTCCTGCTCGCTCTCACTCACTCAATGAATGCCCTATATAAAGAGGATAAAGAAAGCTTTAATAACTTGAGAAGCCTATATAGCGAAGGTTTAATAAGAGACTTATCCTATGTTAACTCATTTTGGAAGATATACGAGGGTCCCGTGGAAAGAATGACCGATAACCTAAATGACGCCTATTTGAAAGCTAACAAACAAAAAGACGGAGTCAAAAGCTACGGAAAGATGGTGGATTTACTCATAGCCTACAATAAAAAATAAAATAACTTCTCACGTTTTTAGATATTCAACATACATTTAATCATGAGGTGATTTTATGTATGACAAACTTCACTTGCATAACTGCGAGGGTTTGACAAATAAGGTTTATAAGCATAATCATAAATACTCTGTCGTGACCACAAAAAACCCCGATTTTAACGGACACACCCATTATATGTCCGGCTATTTGGAAGATGTAAAAGGCCATATACATTATTTTTCTATCATAACAGGACCCGGCTATAAAATCAGAGAAGGACATCTGCATTTTTTTATGGCTTTTACTACGGTAAACAAAAGACACTGTCACTGCATAAAAGGATATACTTCGGTTTATTCAGATTACTAAAACAACAGCACCCGATAGGGTGCTATATCACAATTCAGAATAACTTTTTAAATTATGTATTCCTTTAGCCTTTTTAATTCCGTTTAATACCGCCATTTCAACCGCCTTAGCGGCTATAGTGCCAACGGCGGATACATCAGCTTCAACCTCTTCCAAAGAAAGTGCAAATAAAGTATCGCCATCGTGCATGGTATGCGAAGGTCTTATGGTTCTTGCATAACCATTATGAGCCATTGAAGCTATCTTATTTGCCTGTGCCTTATCAAAAATCCCGTTAGTTATTATGACACCGATAGTTGTATTTCCCATAGAAGCGGTACTTTTAACTGCATTATTCATGATTAACTCTTCAGTATTTAGAAAAGTCTTGCCGTCGTTTAGCAAAGACCCGGCGATAATCTTGTTACTTTCCGGATCGATAACATCTCCTAACGCATTCACCGCAACAATAGCCCCCACATATAATGAACCCGATTTTATACAGCAGGAACCCAAACCGCCTTTCATCGCGTTAGCCATCCCCAATATTTTACCGACGGAAGCACCGGTTCCCGCACCTTCGGAACCTACTGAAAACTTACCTTTTTCCGAATTAGTGCAAGCCTCGTAACCCATCTTTTTGTCAGGTCTTATCTTACTATTTCCCACCGCAAGATCAAATAATACGGCACCGGCAACTATAGGCACCTTTATAACACCCGCATCAAAGCCCGCGCCACGGTTTTCAAGATACTCCATAACACCCGAAGCCGCATCAAGGCCGAAGGCGCTGCCCCCAGACAAAAGTATGCCGTGGACCTTGTCTACAAGATTTTGCGGATTCAGCAAATCCGTCTCTCTGGTCCCTGGTGCCCCACCTCTTACATCAACCCCAGCCACAGCACCTTTTTCACATAAAACCACAGTACAACCCGTTGCCCCTTCGTAATCCTGAGCATTGCCAATTCTTATTCCAGCAATGTCGCTAATATCAACATATTGCATTCTACCAATCTTCCTTAAAATTTATTTTCTATGAAATAACTAATTAATCATTCAATATTATATCAAATTCCTTTCATGCATGGCTTTCATAATGATTTTGTTAAAATGCATCAATCATATTTTATAGCTCCGTAAAAAGAGCATGCCTTATAGGAATGCTCTTAAATACTTTACTCAACTATTCTCTTTTCCAAAACCTGATCTATGCTGAAATCTTCTATCTGCATATAATACTCGGCACAATCTATCAATGCTTTCATGGGCAAAAGTCCTATAACCTCACTGCCGACTACCGACACACCGTAACGTGCCGCCTCCATCTTAATCATCTCAAAAGCTCTGTACATAGATGTTTTTTCATAATTAACAAGATTCATTGATACCTGAACAATGTTTCTTTCTTCAAGCATTACTCCCATTGCCTTAACAAATCTCAGGCCACCTCCGGCAAATCTGACTGTCCTTGCGATTTTGTTTGCTATTTCTAAATTATCTGTGCCCAAATTTACATTGAAAGCAACTAAAGGCACTCTGGCAGACACAGCTGTTGCGCCGGATTTAACATTCATCTCGTCGGGGCCGAAATCCGGTTTCCATTCCGGCAACTTGATCTTTTCGAAAAATCCCTCATATTGTCCTTTTCTTACATCTGCAAGATTCTTCCTATAGTCAGCCGTTGCCGCATCTTCATATAAATATACGGGAATATTCAGCTCTTCTCCTATTCTTTTACCCATATCTTTAGCTATTTCTACACATTCATCCATTGTAATATCGGATATAGGTATAAAAGGTATCACATCCGTTGCTCCCATTCTCGGGTGGCCTCCCTTATGCACAGACATATCTATAAGTTCTGCTGCCTTTTTAACCAAATTGAAAGTCGCTTCTTTTACACCTTCGGGGTCACCAATAAGTGTAACAACAGTTCTGTTATGGTCTTCATCCGGAGCATAATCCAAAAGCTTAACGCCTTTAACTCTCCTAATCTCGTCTACAATGGCTTCTATAACCTCTTTATTTCTGCCTTCACTAAAATTAGGTACACATTCAACTAAAACTGCCATACATTTTCCCTCCAATTCTAATATGACTACCTACTATGGCTTGTCCTACATATATAATTCTAATTCACCGGATTGCTTTCTTCAAGGTATTAGTATCAGCTTTATTAATCACTCATCGTAAAAGTCCAAATAAGTAAATTTTTTATCTCCTTTTTGCCAACCCAATATGGCTTCCATATTAACATTTTGCGTTGCCCTAAAAATATTTATCTTCAAATTATCTATTTTACCTTCCAGTTCTTCTATCATGTCTTTTAATTCATACCGTTTATTTCCCGTTTTCTCGGCCGCAACCATGCAGGCACAATTCAGTGGCATTATGCCGCTGTTTTTTGTAAATCTCTCTATACATTTTTCTTCTATATAATACATAGGCCTTATAAGCTCAAGACCTTTAAAATTGGTAGACCTTAACTTTGGCAGCATAGTCTTAAAGCTGCCGGTATAGAGAATATTGAGCATTGTTGTTTCTATAACATCATCAAAATGGTGTCCCAGTGCCAATTTGTTGCATCCCAACTCCCGTGCCTTGGAATAAAGAGCTCCTCTGCGCATTTTTGCACACATGTAGCAAGGATAATCTTTTGCTATATTATCAACGATATCAAAAATACCGGATTCAAATACTTTTACCGGTATTTTGAGATATTCATAGTTTTTAAGCATCAACTCTTTTATATCCTCATGATAGCCCGGATCTGCCACAACATACTCTAAATCAAATTTTATATTACCGTGAAGCTGTAATTCCCGAAATAGCATTGCCATTAGAGTGCTGTCTTTACCGCCGGAAACAGCTACTGCAATTTTGTCTCCTTCTTCTATCAGCTCGAAATCCTTTACGGCCTTCATAAACTTTGACCATAAATACTTACGGTACTTTTTTATTATACTTTTTTCTATCTCCTCTAAAGGCTTTAATTCCTCAATAGGCTCTATTATGTTACATCTTCTTATATCATATTCCACTATATCACCTCTGTACAACACATCCGACACTTTTCAAAAGTATTATCTTGATTTAACTTCCGTCCATATTCTATCATATTTAACCAAAGAACCAGCCAAATCTTCCAGCACCTCGCTGCCCTCTAAATCTCTGTCCTCGGGATAAGCCGTCTTGTCGCTTGTGAGATCTTCGGGCAATAGTTTCAGTGCTTCCGTATGAGGAGTTGAATATCCTATATAGTCGGCATTTTGAAAAGCTATTTCCGTTTCGCACAGATAGTTTATAAAAAGCTCCGCCTCTTTTTTATTCTTGCTTGTCTTGGGTATTACTATGGAATCAAACCACAAGTTGCTGCCTTCTTTGGGTATAACGTACTCCAGATTGGGGTTTTCCCTTTTACTGAATATGGCGTCTCCTGACCATACAACAGCAAGTGCGGCCTCTTCTCCTATCATTTTATCCTTCACTTCATCCCCTACATAGGCCAAAACTAAAGGTTTTTGCTTAATCAATGCTTCCTTTGCCTTTTCAAGTTCGTCATCATTTTTAGTATTCAACGAGTAACCCAGCATCTTAAGAGTTATCCCGATGGAATCTCTTAAGCTGTCATACATCAATATTTGCTTTTCATATTTGGGATCCCAAAGGATTTTCCAACTATCCACCTTCTCATTTATCATCTTCTTATTATATAATATGCCTACGGTACCCCACATATAAGGCACGGAATGCTTATTATCCGGATCATAAGCCAAATTCTTGAACCTATCGTCAATATATTTATAATTGGGTATGTTCTCCATGTCCAAAGTATAAAGCATATCCTCGTCGATCATTCTTTTTATCGTATAATCCGAAGGAATCAATATATCATAATCACTGGCGCCGGCCTTTATTTTTGCATACATCTCTTCATTCGTTGCAAACTCATCATATATTACTCTTATACCGTATTCTTCCTGAAAACTATCCAAGACGTCCGGGTCAATATAATCCCCCCAGTTATATACTTTTAGAACCTTCTTTTCGCTGCCGCCGCAGCCTGTCAAAATGAAAACCAAAACCATGATCAAAGTTAAAATCAAAATACCAAACCGCTTCACACCGCTCTCTCCTTTCTGACGTTATCTCTATTCATCCTGTTATTAATTATCAAAAGCATCAAAACCACAGATGCAAATAATAAGCTTAAAGTTGCATTAATCTTGGGGCTGACTCCTTTTCTCGCCATGGAGTATATTGTGATAGCCAAATTCGATACTCCGGGGCCTGTAGTAAAGAAACTTATTACAAAATCATCTATAGACATGGTCATGGCCAGCAAAAATCCAGTAAAAATGCCCGGAGAAATCTGTGGCAATATAACTTTTTTCAAAGCATAGGTAGGTGTCGCTCCCAAGTCCAATGCCGCATCATAAATCTGATTGTCCAACTGCTTCAGCTTTGGCAATACAGACAGTATTACATAAGGCAGGTTGAAGGTTATATGTGCCAAAAGCATGGTAAAGAAACCTCTGGGAAACTTAAATAAGATAAAAAGCAACATCAAAGAAATCCCCGTTACTATATCCGGGTTAAGCACAGGCAGATAAGTCAAATTCATAAGTATTGTCTTGGGCAATTTCTTCAGATAGACTATTCCTATTGCCGCTATGGTGCCCAGCAAAGTCGCTATTAATGACGCGACTATAGCTATAACAATGGTATAATACAGTGATGTCATAATCTGTCTGTCTTTAAACATTTCTATATACCATTTAAATGTAAAACCCGTCCAGTGAGCCCTTGACTTGGAACTGTTAAACGAGAATACAATTAAAACGATAATAGGCGCATATAAAAATAGGAAGATAAAATAAGTGTAAGCTTTCTTTAACGCATTCTTCACATTAAACCCTCCCCTTCATTTTCTTTTTCGTATCTTAATGCAAAGCCCATGGTAAGAACTATCATTAACATTAAGACGACGGAAAGGGCTGAACCGAACCCCCAGTCCCTGGTTGTGAGAAACTGCTGCTCAATAAGGTTTCCTATTAAGGTGAAATGGGCACCGCCCAAGAGTCTCGATATTACGAAAGTTGTGAGAGCCGGCATAAATACCATTATCACTCCGGAAGAAACTCCTGGCAAACTGAGAGGAAAAATTACCCGGCTGAATACCTTAATAGGCGGGGCTCCTAAATCTTCCGCAGCTTCAAGAATGGCTTTATCTATTTTAACCAATACGGTATATATAGGCAAAACCATGAATGGCAGGAAATTATACACCATTCCTAAAATAACCGTATTCTCCGTATACAAAAGCGCCGGTAATTTAATACCTATTAATTCGAAAGCAGTGGCAATCAATCCGTTTTTCTCCAAAAGAGTCATCCAGGCATAGGTCCTTGCCAAGAAGTTCATCCACATGGGTATTACGAATAATACTACCAAAAGGCTCTTGTTAGAAAGATTCTTGCCCGCCAATATCATAGCCATAGGATACCCAAGAATAAGACATATAACCGTGCTGATCACGGCAATCTTCAGAGAACGCAAAAATACAGTCAGATATATGGGTTCCATAACTCTTTTAAAATTATCAATGGAAAATACCATAGCGCCGTTTTCGAATATCACTACACTGTAAAACAACACTAAGGCTAAAGGTATTAAAGTGAATATAATCATCCATATTACATAAGGAAAGGACAGCCAGGTTCTTTTCATTCTTTTTTCACCTTCTTCATAATATGGAAATCCGAAGGTGCTACATTCATACCTACTTTTGTATCGACAGGTTCCATTAAAGTGCTATGAACCATCCAGTTATATCCGTTATCGTCTCTTATCATCATTTCGTAGTGAACACCCTTGAATATGACTGATTCAACGATTCCTTCTATCATACCCTCTTGATAAGGAACCAGCTTAATATCCTCAGGTCGAATTACTACATCCACGTTTTCATTATTGCCGAAACCTTTGTCCACGCAATTGAAACCTTTGCCTTCTATTTCAACATAAAAATCCTTTACCATTATGCCGTCCATTATATTACTCTCACCGATAAAATCAGCCACAAAAGCATTTTTCGGCTCGTTATATATATCAACGGGTGTGCCAATTTGCTGTATTACTCCGTCTTTCATGACAACAATAGTGTCCGACATGGTGAGGGCTTCTTCCTGATCATGGGTTACATAAACAAAAGTGATACCCAATGTCTGCTGAATTTTTTTCAGTTCCAGCTGCATATCTTTTCTAAGTTTTAAATCAAGGGCGCCCAAAGGTTCATCCAAAAGCAAAACCTGAGGTTCGTTAACCAAAGCCCTCGCTATTGCAATACGCTGCTGCTGTCCGCCGCTCAATGAATCAATATCTCTCTTTTCATAACCGGAAAGATTGACTAAACTTAATACCTGGCTTACTTTATTGCTGATATACTTCTCGTCTTTCTTTTTAATTCTTAACCCGAAAGCAATGTTCTCATAAACATTCATATGAGTAAATAAGGCATACCTTTGGAATACAGTGTTTACTTTTCTTTTATAGGGAGGAAGATTGTTAATCTTTTTTCCTTCAAAAAGAATATCTCCTGTATCGGGAGTTTCAAAACCTCCGATAATCCTCAAAGTAGTCGTTTTCCCGCAGCCGCTGGGTCCGAGTAGTGTCAGGAACTCATTCCTGTTGAAATACAAAGTGATATTCTTTAAAACTTTCTGCCCGTCAAATTCCTTCGAAATATCAACCAATCTGATAATTTCCTCATGCATTTATCTTCCTCCATTATCAAATTAGAATAATTTAATGCAACAATCTACATATAACAATGTATTTTTATCACAATGGAAATGCAATGTCAATATAATAAACCTCAATATTATTATTATTTATTTTCATCTAATTATCATTCTACTTTACTTTTTATACATTGTCCAAAAACGGCATTTTATGTAATCCATAATATAATATGCATGAATAATGCAAACCGTTAAAAACTACCATTTCTAACATAACTGATCAGCTCTATTAAAAAAACTGCCAACTAAAAAGCAGTTCTCTATGAAAATCTAAATTATACATAATTATTGCACGTACACATTTCTTTAATCATATATTTCCCGCAAACGACTGACAACTGCTGCCAAGGATATAAAATCCCATCCAAAGCCTTCCATAATTGGAACTTTAATACGACAAAAGGCTTCTGTAAACATAGATTGAAGGCCCCAGCATGCGCGAAAGTATATCCCCACTGCTGCATCCTTGATTGTTACCCCTTTAACTTAAGGTTTTGCTGCTTTTGATACTTTTTCCGTTAACAAATAAAACAACTGTTTTCCTAATCATATTGAAGGTGATATACATACATCCCTGCCTATATCAGATATATGACACAATCTTAGGTCTGTACCGTATAAAAAGGACAAAAACTTTTCTGTAATGACTTTTGATGAATTACCGTAAGTAAATTGTCCCATATTACTTAAAGCAGCTACCTTCCCTCCAAGAAGCAAAGCGTAATCGGGATTATGAGTTGTTATTATTATTGTGTAACCTTCTTCTGACAGATTTTTAATTATCTTAAGAACCTTTATTTGATTGCCATAATCAAGGTGTGCAGTAGGTTCATCCATCAAAATAATCCCGGGCCTCTGTGCCAGCGCCCTTGCTACGCTTACAAGCTGCCTCTCACCTCCGCTTATTTGGGCATAGTATTTATGTGATAAATGAGCAATACCCATTTGTTCAAGACAATTATATGCTGCTTCATAATGCGACTTCTTCGGTTTTTCAAAAATACCAATCCTTGGTGCACATCCGGTAACCACATAGCTTAATACTTCATAGGAAAAGGATGGTATAATGAGTTGCGGAATAAAAGCAATCTTCATAGCTATCTCTTTTGGTGACATTTTTTTTATATCTTTCCCCTCTAATAAAACCTTCCCGACATTAGGTGTTATCAGATTTGCAATGCAATTTAAAAGAGTTGTCTTGCCAACCCCATTAGGCCCTAAAATGGAAACGATCTGACCGCGTTCAACAGAAAAAGTTATATCCTTTAGCAAGGTGCGATTTTCTTCATATGAAAAACTCACATCTTTTATTTCTACAATCATTTTTCCTCCTAAATCAAGCTTACTTTTTGTTTGTATAAAAGCAAGGCATAGCATGGGGCTCCTATTATTCCTGTAAGAATAGACAGCGGAATTTCTACTGTCAACATTGCGCGGGCTATCGTGTCTATTGCACTCATAAATATGGCACCTATAACTATTGTAACCGGCATCATCCTGATATGATCCGAACCAACAAGCAACCGAGCCAAGTGCGGTATCACCAAGCCAATCCAACCAATTGTACCGCTTATGCTGACTGCGCCGGCTGTAAGTAGGCTTGAGCAGATAAT
>CAZMPR010000020.1:0-7065 GCA_964568265.1 uncultured Clostridiaceae bacterium
ACAGTCCACAAATCCTCTGTATTTAAATCTTTAAAATAAACTATTTCATTGATATCATCTGTTACCGGGTCATTACTCCAAGGCGTTAACCTGTTTTCACGGCTGTTTTCCGCCCACACATATCCTCCGCCGCTTTCCGATACAAAGAACCCGAAATCGGGATTACTTATTACATTTATCCAAGGTGCGGGGGTTAAAGTGTTTTTTATGACGTATTCATCTCCTGACATATTAAAGCCGCCGTATCCGTTAAAAAACTGCAGCCCGTCATCATTTACATTACCTAACTGAATGAAGTTATCTCTAAATTGCGGTATATAGGCCTTACCGCATTCATGCACAACATTTTTAAGTTGTTTATGAAAAGGCCCTTCGCTGCCTTTTAGAATAATTGCGGCCGCTGCATATAAAAGCAAAATATCATCATAGGGCATATTTGAAACATTTCTTATATAAATTCCACTTTCCCTGCCCATCAAATATCTACCGCTGCTTTTTTCAACTATATCATTTATCATCATTCTCAGCGGTTGTAAGTAACTTGATTCGTCTTCATTAAGTATTACTAAATCTACTTTCAATCCCTTAATGCTTAAATACTCATGGGCCTTTAAGCCTTGTCGTAGGAGCGGTATATCCTGCTCTTGCCTGACTGAAATCAATATTATGGGTAAGTCACCGGAAATTCCATAAGCCCAAAGAGAGGACTGGCCTTTCAAATTCTTTTTAATCAAGCTTTCATATTGTCTTTTCGAAGGACTCCTATAAATAATGTGAGAAATCAAATTATCATAAGACAATATTTCTTTTGCGGTAAGAGATAAATAGGCGGATTCCACTTGACTTCGTGTAATTGCCAATTCATACGCTCTCTGTATCGCCTGTAATTCCTTGTACTTGCTGCACAGATTAAGTATCTCGTCTCTGTTATTGCCATAACCAATGATAAAAGAGATGATCCCGGTTTTACCCGGCTGAACCTTAATTCTTTTTCTGATGCTCATGCACGGATCCAATACAATCCCTACGGTATTGGTCAGAGGTTGATCCAAGGATATTGAATTTATTATATTCCGCCCTCTTCCAATGAAGCTTTCCCTGGAGGTTTCAAATTGAGTTGATCCTATAGTATCCCCTTCATAAATCGCAGAATGAAATGCTAATATTTCACTTTCATTTTTTTCTCTCGGTCTTCTGGTTGCAATTATGCTTTCATACTCCTCTAAAAATTCCGTTCTTATAAATAAATTGTAAAAAGCCCTATGAGCTAAATCATTTTGTAAAGTGGTTAAAGTCAATTCAAAAAAACTTGTGATTTCAAATGTTATATCTTCTGAACCGTGATTCTCTATTTTCAATCTTCTGATCTCAACATTATCTTCTGGAGAAACATAAACCTCCGTAATTGTGTTTACTTCTTCATCTCTTCTGATAAATTCAGCTCTTGACGGTAAAAAAGTGACTTTATATCCGTCCGGCTCTGTATTCAAAACCTTATGGGTGACTGAGCGAAGTTTGCCGGAAGTCATATTTTTTACAAATATAAAGTTGCCGTAACCATTATCCAAGTAGTTGCTTCTCCAGCGGTTTATTAAAATATCGTTAAATTTGCTGAAACCTTCTCCCCTGGTGTTTACCAAAAGAGAATAGTGTCCGTTAGATAGCAAATGGCAGGGCGGCGGAACAAGACCCGGAGCTTCGTATGTTCTTACCGGCTCGATATAGTCCTTTCCAGGACCGTCCTTTTCTTCCAGCCATTCTTTATACTCTTTTGTAATAATTGATTTTATCGGTACCCTTTCTTGTAATAAAAATTCTCCCGCTTTTATTAGGGGATGGCTGTGAAATCTTCGTACCATCACATCGTCATTTAAAAAATTGCTGAGTGCCAACATGCTCATGCCCAAATGGTGAGCCATAAAGCTTTTTACTATCTCCTTCGCCATATCCTTTCTTAGTCTTTTCGGAGTAAAGTCCAAGGATTCATAGAAGCCGTATTTTCCTTCCATATCCAGTAAAAGCAGATTCCTTATGTTATTTATGGAGCTTTCAGGATCCTCCTTAAGCACCAAAAGTGTTGAATAAGGTGAAATAACTATATCTTCAATCAAACCCCTCTTTAAACCTAAATCCGGAATCCCAAAAGCCTTATACTGATAGTTCAAATTGAAGTCAAAGGAATAAAAACCGGATTCTGAAATACCCCAGGGAGTATTCATCCTTCCTCCATGGATTTTCTGTGACTTTATTACCGCATCGTAAGTTTCATTTATTAAAGTCTCATTATAATTTTTTAATATAAGCCCCGGCATAAAGTACTCAAACATAGTGCCGGTCCATGAAACCAAAGCCCTGGAACCGTCAATTTTTGTAAGTGCCCTGCCCAGCTTATACCAATGCTTAAGCGGTACATCACCTTTTACTATAGCCCAGTAACTGGCAATGCGGGCTTCCGATGCCAATAAATCATAATCGTAACCAATTGAAAAAAGATTTCTTTTTTCATCATATAAAGGGTTAAATTCTGTGTTTTGAATGATGTTATCTATATCAACGATTAAACCTTCCATCATTTCAATGAGGAGGCTGATATTCTCAGTAATAATTGAAATTTCACCACTGATTTTTAAAAGACTTTTCCTGCTTTCTTCATCTATGGCTTTATTGATTTCCAAAGAAATTATATCGTCTATTTTTCCGTAAACCTTGTTTAACTTTTTCAGCGGGGGATTAGACAGAAACTCCTCCATATAGATTGCCAAATCATTAAATATATCCCCGGATAACAGTCTATCTATATCATTTATGGATTCTGAAGATAAATAATACTTTTTTAAATCTTTTTCTGCCATATCAATGAGCCTTAAAACCTTTTCCATATTTGAAAAGTATTTGTTTGCGGCTTTGTCAAGCTCATTAACAGTTCTTCTTATATATATCAATTGAGGCG
Source organism: uncultured Clostridiaceae bacterium (assembly GCA_964568265.1). Lineage (GTDB taxonomy): Bacteria > Bacillota > Clostridia > Lutisporales > Lutisporaceae > JAAYKT01. The sequence goes on from CAZMPR010000020.1 coordinate 2,951, forward strand.
TCTCGCCAATCTCTATCCCTTTTAATATTATATCTATATTTTTTATATCCCCTCTGTATATCCCATAAGTATCTTTAATTCCGTTTATAACATTATCGTCGATGATCGGCTTATTTATATGCTCTTTTATCCCTTGTCTGAGCAATAAAAGATATGTAATGAAATTTCCGCTGTCTACAGTGGAGACATAAGGCGGTCTCAATACTTCCAAGGTTTTTATATCATACCAGTTGAATAAATGTCCTTTCCAGCTTTCCATTTTAGAAATGGTTTTCAGAGTCCTTTCTGTCTTTTTTGCAAATTCTGAGGTTGTAACATAACCAAAATCACAAGCAGAAAGTACGGAAACCAAATACAAACCGATATTGGTGGGAGAAGTCCTGGCTGCAATGCCTCTGAATGGATACTCCTGGTAATTATCGGGTGGAAGGTAATTATACTCTTCTTTAACAAAGTCCTCAAAATAAGCCCAAGTTTTCCTGTTAAGACGTCTTAAATCATGCAAATCCTGATTCCTTATCTGATAGTCTTTTTTACTGACGGATTCACTGATTCTAAAAGCAATATAAGGGGAGGTAAGCCATAAGATTACTATAGGTATGGAACACAGCAAATTTGCTTTATTAAAATTAAACAATAAAACAACCGTAATTATTGATATGATATATGTAGACTTCATATTTTTATAATAATCCTTTTTACCGTCGCTCAATTTTTTTTCGGCTTCTGCAGCAGTAACCCACTCAAGCATACCTTTCTTAGAAATATAAACCCTGTATAGCGTTCGAACTATAGCATCAGCCATTAAATAAGCATTATAAGGCAAAAATGCCAACTGAATAAGGAGCTGCCTAAACCCTTGTTTTACAGCCGTTACGGACTCAGCTATAAACGTTTTTCTGTTATAAAAAATATCTAAAAGGCATAAAAAATCAGGGAAAAAGTAAACAAAGGATACTAAAATAATAAGAGCCAAAATATTAATTTTTAAGAATACCGACCCGGCTAATACAGTATGAAATAATGAAGGAGCTATGAGACTCCTTCTTAAATTATCTGCGATTTTCCATTTGGATAGGGAGTTTAAGTACCTCTTTTCGAACAGCCATTTTATTAATTGCCAATCACCCCTTACCCATCTGTGGGAACGCATTATATAGGACTTGTATTTTGCCGGATACCCGTCAATCAATTCTATATTAGTTGCCAGACCTGTCCTCATCAAGCTTCCTTCTAAAAGGTCATGGCTCAATATGGTATTCTCTTGAATTTTATTTTCCATTACTAAATTGAAATAATCTAAACTGTATATACCTTTACCAGTGAAAATCCCTTCGCCGAAAACATCCTGGTATATATCTGAAACTGCTGTGGTATACGGATCAACACCTTTACTGTATGCAAAAATCTTTGTGAACAAAGATTTATTGGCATCTTCAATATTTATACCGATTCGAGGTTGGATTATACCGTAACCATCCGTAATTACTTTTTTATCTTCATCATAGACGGCTTTATTAAGAGGATGCATCATGATGCCTATAAGCTTTTTAGCACTGTTCATCTTAAGGTTAGTATCCGAATCAATGGTTATTATGTATTTCAAGTCTTTAAAATCTTCAGTATATCCGGATTTAATAAAGAAAGTATTTTCCTTGCCTTTTAAAAGATTGTTAATTTCTATTACTGCTCCCCTTTTACGTTCCCATCCCATCCATTTATTTTGTTTATTATTAAATAACCTTTTCCTATGAAAATAATAGAATATTTCCTTATCCTTCCTATAAGTTTCATTCAACTTTTTAACACCGTTTAAAGCCGTTTCGGCAATTCTTTTATCCTTTTTTTCCTCTTCTTTATTTGAATCAACAAAATCCCCCACCAAAGCAAAAATCAGATTATCATCTTTATTGGCTAAATAATATACTTCCATTTTTCCTATCAAATCTTTTGCGCTTTTTTCATCTGCTAATAAAGAAGGTATGATCACCATAGTAAAAGCCTCTTTCGGTATGCCGGATTTAAACTCCAAACCGGGCAAAAGAGATACGGGGTACACCTTCATAAACAAGTAATTTATCAGATATATACCTATATCTGATAAAGATATAAATAAAAATAACATAAAGTGAAGAGCCATAAAGCCCTTTAATTCAATAGAGAAAATATTTATTGTGAGCAAGGTAAGGATTAATGTTGTAATCAGTATCGGAACAATATAAAGACCTATGGACTCCAATCTATAATTGTCCTTTCCTATCTTCAAGACCTCAAATAGTCTATCTCTGCCTTTGTCTATCAGATAATATCCTACATGACATTTCTTTTCCTGTTCTTCTTTTTCTAAAGCATCAGAAGATAAATTTACCGCCTGATTTGCAATCCTGACTTCAGAGATCCTGTATTGCTTTGAAATTTTTTCTACGGCTTTTCTATAGTAATCCCTCGACTCAAAATCCATCTCTGCATAAATCTTTAAAGGATCGTTTCTTAATTTTTCTTCCACCACACTTATAGATTCAAAAATATCATTCCAATTCAAAGTAGATATACCGTGCAGACTGGTAATAGAATTGCCGATAGATATTCTTCTTATTGCATGCCTTTTATGCTCATTTTGTATAATATCATTGATTGAAGTATTGAATTCCTCTAATTTTAATTCGATATAATCCAATACCTCAGGCAGTTCCAAGCCTTCTCTTCTTATCTTCGCCAATATATGTTCTATATACGATATATCAAGACCGGCATCCACGTTATCGTCAATATCGCTGAACACTGATTCCTTATCAAGCCTCAAAGTTTTTTCCGCCAAAGACCATTGTATTTGAGTATTATATATGTTTCCGCAAATAATTCTTATGTTTTCTATCAAAGCTATCTTTATCATAAGGGATAGGGACCAGATTTCCGAAATAGATAAGATTTGATGGTTTTGATATGCTTTTGCGAAATCTATCAAAGTTTCTTCTTCAACACGCCCATCCGTATGAGATACCAATTCCAGCGCGATAGCATAAGCTCTCGGATATCCTTTAAGATAACTGTTGCCAAGAGTCGGCAATTTGACAAACCTATCGGTTGCCAAGCTTTGTTTTACATCCTTTACTTGCTCTTCTATCTTATAAAAATTATCCAAAAGCCATTCGGAAGCCGGGGATAAATCTCCTCCCGCATTTGCAATTATATTTAAATCTTTATATATTCTAAAAATGCCTTCATAGTTCTTGTCCATTCTTTTTATCAGAACTTTAGTCGATTTCATTCTTGCTTCTATTCTATGGTTCTGCGCCAATAAAATCCCGTGATTTAACAGTTCTTCTTTTTTTAAAAGTACATCTTTTATATCATAGATGTTCTCATTAAGGAGCTTAGTTTTACTTATTTTAAAGTCCGCCATTTCCTTAATTCGCACCTCTTTAAATAATCATTCTTTTTTAAACCCTTGTTTTTTCAACAAATCCGATATTTTATCGGTCAGTTCCGAAGACAATTCATTTGCAGTCTCTTCGCTGAAACCTTCAGTAAAAATATTAAATACCGGCCTCTCATTATCCGGCAGAACGATAGCCCAGCCTCTTCGATCTATTATTTTAACGCCTTCAATCATTTCACTGTCCTTTTTACCACTGTTAACGGCCATTTTTCTTATAATCCTCCCTTTATCTTCCCATTCACAAGGAATCTCACTTTTCGCGAAATAGAAAGCGGGAATTTCCGATATTATATCACTCAGTTTGTATTCCTTAACGGCCAAGTAATTCAATATAAAGCCCAGAGACCAAACGGCATCAAAATTTAAAACATATTGTATCGGCAGAGAATCCATATCACCATATAACTCATATATTTTGCTCATAATGCCTGAAATATGCGAAGGTGCTCTCACTATATCAGCCCCGTAATTATTTGCAATCTTGTCGCCCACCGAAGGAAAGGCATATGGCAAAACGAATCTTTTTATATCATAGCCCTTAAAGGCAATCAATTCCGATAAAAGCATGTATTTTTCATTTTCAATGACTCTTCCTTTTTCGTCTGTTAAAATCAGGCTTTCACCGTTTTCGTTTATTATGATTCCCAAATCTGCCTTTGCCCACAACAAGTCTTTG
>CAZMPR010000020.1:7075-13759 GCA_964568265.1 uncultured Clostridiaceae bacterium
AACACTTTCATTATTTGAAGAAAGAAGTACGTTAAAGTTTTTTCTTCTTATTAGGTCAATATCAGATATAAGGTTTATTCCATGTCTTATATAGATTTCCTTAAAATTACCTATCTCTGTTCGCTGTTTAATATCTTCCGTCTTGCATCGTTCAAAATCCCCACTGTTTAAAAGATTCTCAATTTTCCTTTCCACATTTCTATCAATGTTAATTCCCCGGTTATCGTAGAACTCTATAAATGTCTTATGGGGTTTTGCTTTTTCTGTGTAAACATGCAGGCCGCCTGAAGCCTTGTGATAAACTATACCAAACCGTGCCATTGGTATGGTGCCGTTATTAAGCTTAATACATTGTCCGCCGGCAGATAAAATTCCTGAAATAAGAGAATTCTTAACCATCTCTGACTGACTTCCGTTATCGCTGCTTATTATCAAAACATTATCGGTTCCCATAGCTAATCCGTATGCAGAGCCCAGACGGGAACAAAACTCCGGTGTTATTTCCAAGTTAACGATGCCGGAGACGCCCCTTGTGCCGAAAATATTCTTTGATGCTTTCGTCCCCCATATTATATTTTGTGTAACTATTGTATTTTCATATACTTTTTTCTCAGGCCAGATTTTTACTTCCGGCTTTATAATAGAATTATCCAAAATGATGGAGTTTTCTCCAATAACGGTATTTTCATATACATTTACTCCATTTTTTATAACAGAATTACCGCAAATTACAGTACCGCTTATTTTTGTATTTTCGCCGACTTCCGTATTCTTCCATAGTATACTCCTCTTTATCTTGCTTCTTTCTCCTATCCTGCAATTGTTTGAAATAACAGAATAAGAATCGATATAAACATCATCTTCGATTATTGAACCGTTACCGATATATAAAGGCGGTATCAACTCTGAACTGCCGCTGATAAAAACTCCGTCACCCATCCATACCCCGTTTTTTATTTCTTTTTTATCAAATTCTATTTTTGCTTTGCCGTCCAGAATATCAAAATGTGTTTGCCGATATGAAATCAAATCACCAATATCACACCAATAATCTTCCGTTATATAGCCGTACATTGGTATACCGTCTTTCAAAAGCCTTGGAAATAAATCCTTGCTGAAATCAAAGTTTTGACCCTTATCATAATAATTTAACACCTCCGGTTCTAAAATATAGATTCCCGTGTTTACAGTATCGCTAAAGACTTCACCCCAACCCGGCTTTTCCAAGAATCGTGATATCTTTCCGTCCGGCATGGTGATTACTACTCCGTATTCAATGGGTACGGGAACTCTTTTTAGAACAATGGTAGCTGAAGAACCTTTTTCCTTATGAAACTGGATGGCCTTTGCTAAATCCAAATCAGTCAGTGAATCACCGCTGACCACTATAAAAGTGCCGTCAAGATAATCATCGGTGTTTCTTACAGAACCGCCGGTACCCAGTGCAATTTTTTCGATAAAATATTTGATATTAAGATTGTAATTTTTACCTTCGCCGAAATAATCAATAATAATTTGGGGCAGATACGATAAAGTGACGCCCACATGAAAGAAGCCGTGTTTTTTCAGCAGCTTCAATGTATATTCCATAACCGGCTTATCAAATAATGGAACCATCGGTTTAGGAATACCGCAGGTTAAAGGACGCAATCTGGTTCCTTTTCCTCCAGCCATTATTATAGCCTTGATTTTTACCACTCCATTCTTATACTGTGAACTATGTTACGATTTCTCCGCCATGAACTGCAAAGATTTTTGAGTATGAATACATCAAATTACCTAATTATTTTATGGAATTTGGACTTTTATATTCATAGGAGAAGCTTGAAAAGAGGGACAAGTTAAAAAGACAGGGCCGGCTCACAGCCGACCCTGTCTTTTATTAGTCTATATAATGGTATTGTTCGATTATCTTTCTAATCTTTTCTATATCCTTTGTCAAAGACAGTGCCAACATAAGCTTAATCCTTACCTTCTGACCAGGCAAGTCACCTCCTAAGATTACACCCATCTTCCTTAATTGCTTACCGGCTCCTTCGTATCCGTAAGTATCCAGCACCCTTCCTGTAGGACATCTGGAAACCATGATAACCGGAATATTTCTCTCCAAGGCATATTCAACACCGGGTAACATCGCCGGAGGAATGTTGCCTCTCCCAAGCGCCTCAATGACTATACCTTTGGCTCCCGTATCAACGGCAAATTTCAAAAACTTAGAATCCATGCCCGATGCGCATTTTATCAAATCCACTGCCGGCTCTATGTCATTTGCAGGCAAAAATTGCCTGTTTATCACATTTCTATGTAAAATTACTTTGTCATTATCTACAATGCCTATAGCACCGAATTCCAAGGATTTAAAGGTATCAAGACTTAAAGTGTTTGTTTTGGTAGCCTCAGACGCGGCGTTAACTATGTTATTCATAACAATAAGAACACCTTTGTTCTTCACTTCCGGAGATATTGCGGTGCAAACGGAAGCCGCAAGGTTGGAAGGACCGTCATATCCCAGTTCAGAGCTGTTTCTCATAGCACCGGTGACTATAACGGGCTTTGGTGTGTTAAGAGTCAAGTCTAAAAGATATGCCGTTTCTTCCAAAGTATCGGTACCGTGAGTAACTATGACTCCGGTTATATCATCCCTCTCAACTGTTTTTAAAACCAGCCTTTGAAGTTCCATCATTTTTTTGGGTGTAATATGAGGACCCGGCATCTGTGAAAAGTCTACTGATTCGATTATTGCAAACTTATCTATATTTGTAACCAATGACATAATCTCATCATTTGATAGGGATGGTATAGCAGCCCCGATTCTCGGATCGACAGACATGGAAATAGTACCGCCGTTGAAAATTATCGCAACTTTCGGTTTCATCGCATCTGACCTCCAAAATTAATTATCTATAGCTTAATTCTACCATAACCCCTAAAATAATGATAAAATAAAATCCAAATAATGAATTTAAACAAACTTATCTCATCAGTTTTATTACTTTAGCTATGCAAGCATCTTCTTCTAAATCCTTTATTTCCTTAAAGCTCACAATATACTTATTTAAATCCTTAGCTCCTTTGCTGTTGGTATTCCATCTGATGGATGCCACGTTTATGGCAATCCTGCTATTATATGTCTTATATACGTAACCTATCTCTTTACCCTGAGTTTCGTCTCCTATTATGGTAACCTTGTGACCCAAATTATCTTTCAAAGATAAAGCAACTATTTCTGAACAAAATCCGCTGCCATTATCCACTAATATATAGATGCTTTTAAATTCATAATATATTGGATTGGAATAAAAAATATGTTTAGAATTGGAGCATTCAATTTCAACAATTTCCATGCCTTCCGGCAGCAAATCATTTGCTATGTATACGGCTTCGTTATAATTCCCTGTATTGTTTCCTCTTAAATCCAAAACCAAAAAATCTTTGTTTTTTTTATCTTCCATTGCTTTAGTGAATCTTTCTGCAGCATTTTGACCGAAGCTGCTGATTTTTATATACAAAATATTTTCACTTAAATTCTTTCTTATAAAACTCATTCTTTTGTTAGACGAGTGATTAAATTTACCCTGAAGGAAGTCTACATACCTTATTTCCGTAAAATTATCGCCGGCTAATTCTTTTACATTTGTCAGCATTTCATAAATTTTTGATTTGGTAGTAAAACTATTCGCCAATAGATTTTCTTTTAATTCGATGTAATCAGAGCTGCCAAAAACATTATGAAACAAATAGTTTTTTTCGAAATCTCTAATGATAAACTTGGCCTCGGTGTTGCTTACAAAATTTAAGTAGTTGAATAATGACAACTTAATTATTAAAAAGATTATAAAAATTAGAACGACGAAGACCTTGGATTTTTGCTTGTGCCTTTTCATAAAATTCAGAGGTTTTTTTAGATATCTTCTGTCCTTCAATCCATTACCCTCCCACGAAAAATATCCCATCTATCATTATTTGCATAATGATAAAATACTAAACGAAATTTTGGGAAAACAAAAAGAAGCGTTCCGCCGCCTCTTTTTATTTTTAGCAATATTTAGTGGAATTTCATTGCAAAGGGTGATAAAAAGTAAGATTATTTAAGATAGCCGCTTTTTTTAATTAACATAGTTAAAGGAATAGCTATTATAGCTCCGCCTAATGCCTGGAAAAAGTTTGCCGGTATTGTGGCCATGGGAGCCACTATATTGCTATATATAATCGCTTCGGCAATATAATAGCCGAATATCATCCAAGCCCCTGAAACCACCACAGCAATTATATTTCTCAATAAGCTGTTTCCCTTATTATCTTTACTGTGACTTATTTTTCCTGCTATATAACCCATTACCGCTTTTACGGCAAAAGTAAAAGGTGCCCATATAGCATAAGGCGACAATAAGTCAAATAACGTCATTCCAATGGCGCCTGATATGGCCGCTGTTTTTGCTCCGAATAGTATCGCCGCCACAAATACCATACTGTCGCCTAAATGAATTACCCCGCCGGGCCCTATAGGAATATTTATCACCGCCGTAGCCACATAAATAAAGGCAGACATAAGCCCAATTTTAACAATCTCTTTAACACCGCTTTTTTCACCGAATTGACTATTGCTTACCATCTTTCGACACCCCTTTACTGCATCCTTCTATATTAATTGTAATAAATAAACAAAATAAGAAAATAGAAAAATGATATAAAAACAGGTATCTTATATAACTAATTGAAAGTGTATCAGTACACCTCCAATCTTGCCTTCTCACTTCTATTATCTTCGGCGTTCTATTCTCTGAGATAAGCAATATATAATAAACCTGGAACTTCTTACAAAATAAAAAGTCTAATTAAACAAATAAATACATATTGATATTGTTAAATAAAGAAAAAAATTTATGATAATAACAAAGTTCAAAAATTATCTATAATATATAAAACTTAAAGGAAACCACTGAGCATCAATTATCATTAATACAGGGAAGGAGATATATATGAAAAGATTACTGTCATTTTTATTAATTGTAATGCTTTTATTTATGGGTACCATTACAGTTACAGCCGATACTTCTAATAACAATTCAAAAATCGATTTGAAAAGAGCTATTGAAATAGCAAAAGAAAGCTTTGATTTAAATACTGAGGGATATGATTTCAATCAGAATTATCATGAAACACCGGAAGGAATCAAGCAATGGTCACTTGGTTGGAGTTCCCCTGAAAACGACGAAAACATGAGTGTAACCGTGGATGCTGATACTGGAGATATAATCAATATGTATTTTTGGAAGCCATCTTATAATAACCCGCCGAAAATAGCCAAATATAAAAGGGAAGATGCAATAAAAGCAGCGGATAAGATTATTAAAAAACTGCAGCCTGATAAATCTAAAGAAGTCAAACTATTGGAACCTACTTTACTAAACAGCGGTCCAGAATATGACAGCTACAATATACAATACGTCAGGCAGGTAAATGGTGTATCCTTTCAAGGAAACGGCATGTATGTGGGAATAGATAAAAACACATTGGAACTAAAAAATTATAGCCTTACTTGGTATAAAGATGAGATTCCCCATCCTTTTAAATCATTAAGCATAGAAGAGGGTAAAAAAGCCTTTAATGAAAAGAACGAATTGGAACTCACTTATATAATCAGATATGACAACAAAATTAAATCCAATAAAGCTATTTTGGTATATAATCTAAAGAATGGTAACAGACCGATAGATGCATTTACCGGGGAACCTATAAAAAATGTTTATTACTCCTATGATATGGCGGCAGGCGGTGCCGACGGCGGCAATATGAAAGAAGAAGCTCTGACACCTGAAGAGTTAAAAGCCACCGAAGCTGTTTCCGAATATATAACCAAGGAAGATGCCTTAAAAATCGGGGAGAAATACGCACTGATTAACAAAAACCAAAACTTAACCTATTCCTCTTTATACAGTTATAATGACGGAAGAAGTGCCCAATGGAGTTTTTCATGGGATTACAGCAATCCGAAAACTAATGAATATGCTTACTCAAGTATTTCAATTGATGCAATTACCGGCGAAATATTAAATTTTTATAAAGGAGACAGCTCTTTCGATAAACAATATCAAGATGAACCTAAGTATACAATAAAACAATCTAAAGAACTATCAGAAAAATTCTTAAAAGAGATTGCTCCAGATAAATTTGCACAAACTGAGTATAAAGATAATGAAATAAGTTATAAAATTGGTAACATTGAAAAAACTGTGGCTTTAGAATATAAAGAGTTATATATACGAGGAAAAATGCATGCAATGTGAAAATGTAGATGGGTATATTAAAAGAGAACAAAAGTTAATAGACGAAGAATTTGAACTTGTATGTCTTTTAGTTAAACTTAGAAATGAATTTAAATTATCTCAAAGAGATTTATGTAAGTTAACGGGTATAAATCAGCCGTCCATCGCAAGAATAGAAAAACATCGTCATTCACCTGGATTAAATACATTAATTAATCTCTTGGATGCTATTGGTTATAAAATAGAATTTGTGAAAAAATAATTCACAGTATTATAAGGAAATATTATCAATTTTTTCTTGTAATACTGAATTTTAAATGATATAATCTATTTGACTGAAGGAAGAGTGAGGCAAAACCTCACTCTTTAATTAAGTATAAGGAGGATAAATGGAAAAAGAAATAAGCACAGCCATAGA
>CAZMPR010000021.1:0-13734 GCA_964568265.1 uncultured Clostridiaceae bacterium
GGCAATTATCGAAAGATTTTTGTTATCGAAAGATTCTTAATGAGCATTTGAAAATTCCATAGGTACCCGTCAAGAATCTTTCGATAATATATCACCTGCAGAAATTTTCTAGCCATTGCAATAGCTCTGTGTTTTCCGTCCATAAAGGTATGTCCTGTGTAATTATCTGCGGATAAGCGTTTTCAAGTGCATTTCGCTTAAGCTGGGTTTCCGCCTTCAGATATATTTCAGTTGTAGTAATGCTAACATGCCCCAGTAAGTCACGAATATAAATTAGATTGATACCTGCTTCCAGCAGATGTATAGCTTTCGTGTGTCTTAGCATATGAGGATGAATAATTTCAGGGAAAGATATATCTGGGCACTTTTCTCTTGCGAGGTTGAAATACTTAGTCAGGATATACGCAATGCCCGGTCGTGTAAATTTTTCACGACGACTGTTATGAAATAAGGGGGTTTGCTGCATGCCATTCTCAAGTAGATAGTTTTCCCTCATATACGACTCCATAAGATTCTTTGTCTTATTCATTAGTGGCACATAACGGGTTTTGTTCCCTTTGCCTATAAGTGTAATAGTTGCAGGCTCCTTAAGACGGACATTCCCTGCATTCAAGTCAATGAGTTCTTGTACACGGGCTCCGGTATCATACAGTACCGAAATTAGTGCCAAATCACGTCTGCCTCGCTTAGTCGAAATATCAGGTTGCTCAAATAAACAGCTAAGGCAGTCTTGTGTCAGATAATCAACCGTTGGGTGACTTTGCTTTTTAAACCTAATTCCCAAAATACGCTGACTTTCAAGCATGATATCAGGATACTCTGTTTGTGCATATCGGTAGAGGCTATGGATTGCTGCCAGTCGCTGGTTTCTTGTACTTACACTAACCTTCCTTTCCTTTTCAAGCCAGCTAAGATAATTCTTGATTCGTTCTGCGGTTATATCTCTAAAAGTAATACGTTCTGGTTTCAAACCATAAGTTTCATTTAAGAATATAATAAGCTGTTTACAGGTGTCTCTATAGGAGCGTATTGTGTTGGGGCTGACATTCCGCTGTCCCGGGAGATACTCAGAAAGGTACTTTGTAATAGCCCATGCAAAATCAGTCTGTTTCATCCGCGGTCACCTCCGGTATCATCCATGAACAGGACTGTTCAACCTTTTTGATAATATCTGGATATAAATCAGCCGTAAGCCGCAAATAATGCTGAGTACCTCTTAAGTCTTCATGACCTAGATAAACGGACAGATATGGCAAGCAGTTGGTAAGGTCCTTACTGTTTAATACCCATTTCTTCAAGCAATGAACTGCAAATGTATGCCTTAGGTCATGTAAACGAGGACCCTTCCCAGTATGAGAAATACCTGCTTCCCATATAATTTTACGGAAATGACCATATATAGTACTGTTTTCATAATGTCCGCCATAGGGCGATGGGAAAAAGTAAGTATCATTTGCTTTACAGTTTAAAACTTGTTTACTGTAATTACGGCATCTTTTTGTAAGGTTATCCGACATAGGGATAAGGCGTTCCTTACCAAACTTTGTTCCTTTTATGTACAGGGTTCCTTCTTCTAAATCTACATTTTTGACATTCAAATGTGTTGCTTCAGATAAACGCAGGCCACAGCAATATAGCATCCTAATTATCATTGGGAGAATAAGATGACGATGTGGTGACGTATTAGATACCGAATAATTATCACTTGCCCTAAAAATGGCGGCGATCTCGACTGGGGAAAAAATATATGGCGTATAGGAATACCTTTCAATAGAATCCGTCCTTCTCGGATAGATATATGCCAGTTTCCCAAGGCGATTCATATACCCAGCAAGCCCACGCATAGTAGAAATCCGCCCCTGTTGTGTTGACTTGGATTCATACGGGGAACGCTTCGTCCATTCCAAAACAATTTCTTTGGTCAGTATCGTGGTGCTGACGGAACAATTGCATACATATTCATCAAAGAGCTTTAATTGCGAAGTTCCTTTAGCGTATTTATAGCCCAATGCTTGTTTTTCACTTATGAAACCCATAATATCATCAGCAAAAACACTATTAAACAATACATCTTTAGCCAAGGTCTAACACCCCCTCTAGATCGAGGGTACATTCTTTAAGACCTTTCATATCAGTTCTAAGATAGACAGCAGTTGATTTAGCATCAATATGTCCAAGAATCTCAGAGATTACCGATAAAGGTGTACCCTGCTCCAGGAGCGTGCTTGCTAGTGTATGGCGTAGCGAATGGAGACCCTGTCTATTCCCTTTAGGAACAGTAATGCCTGCGGCTCGCGTATGTTTTGTAATTATGTTATGAAGATTTGCATCTTTCCCAAATGCTTCATATGGTGCCCTGAGACGTATAAATAGATATGGGGAACAACATTCCGCCGGACGTCCATTCTTCAAATAATCAATCAAAGCCCAGCCGATATCATTTAAGATAGGAAAGGTTGTTTGGACACCGGTCTTCTGCTGGGTAATGCGTATCTTCATTGACCTCCAGTCAAGAGCCGTTAGTTTCATTGATTTGATATCACCGACACGGATTCCAAGTTTTGCAACAAGAAGCAGTATCGCAAAATCACGTTTGCCTAATGGATTTCCCCGGTCAATGGATTCAAGCATGCGCTTTACATCCTCTGGTTTCCATGTGGTTGGAACGGACGGATAATAATGTTTATTCTGCTTTGGAACAGAAACTGATAAATCAGTATCAATAAAACTATTAAGATACAAGAAACGTAAAAATACTCTTAAAGTTGTTAGAATAGAAGACATACTTTTTTCATGATGATGGCAAATGGTTTTAACATAATCACAAATGATTTCAGGTGTAATGTTTTTGATATCCTGCACATCTCGTAGTGCAAGATAGTCAATAAAGAAAAATAGTCTCTGTAATCTGGCTCGCATACCACGGGATGAATATTCGTTGTCGCTGCACTCTTTTTCATAAGCATTTAAAATATCTTCGAACTGCGGTGGTTTTACATAGCCTTTTTTCTTGACTATACGTCTGATAATGACACCGTGAAGTTGATAATCGCCCAGTAATCGAATGCATCGGATTGGATGTTTCGCATTCTTAGGATAAGCCTCTTGATAATAGTCGATGGTGCAATTATACTTTTTAGCCAGATAAGCTCTACCAAATTCCTCTGTAAAATGCTCTATACCCATTTCGTCAGCGAAGGCAGTGATTCTATTGAATGCAGCCCGAAACTGGCATATTGTGTTGTAAGAGTAGTTCAGTCTTTTTAGTTCCTCAAGCACTTTTGCAGCAAGCTCTCTAATAGTCAATGATGTTTTCATAATTACCTCCTCAGAATAAAATGATGATTCTATTCTGAGGTATTATCGAAAGAAATCAAAGCATAATTGTCTAAAACATCTAATTATGCGCTCATTTCTTTCGATAACAAAAATCTTTCGATAATTTCCTTTATGGAAAGCTTTCCATAACGGCAAAACGCATCTTAGCTTGGCTTTAGCCTATCGTGCTTGCGAAGAAGGATATAAAGTAAGTTATACAAACATGCAATTGCTGATGCAATATATGAGAACGGAAGAAATAGACCGGCGTAGTAGGGCAAAAATGAACCGTATTAGAAAATCTGCATTGTTGGTTATAGACGAGGTAGGCTATCTGCCGATTAAAGGTATAGAGGGCAATATGTTCTTTCGGCTGATATCGGAACTCCAGGAGCAGGCATCAATCATAATAACAACGAATAAAGGATTCGAAGACTGGACAGAGTTTCTGGGTGACCCCGCGTTGGCTTCCGCCATATTGGATAGGCTCACATATAGGTGTGACAAAATTCTAATGGACGGGAAGAGTTATCGTCTTGAAAACAGGAAATCATTTTTGGGCAAAAAAGAATAGTAATTAGGGTCTGAGAAATAAAAACATAAGTAATATGTATGGAACATTAAATGCCACTTTCTATGGAAAATTATTTGCCGTTATTTATGGAAAAATACTTGCCGGTTACAGTTTATCTTTATAGTCAGGAAATATAGAGTGCCAACCAAACAATATCCAGTGTTTACAGATTGCGTATCAATATATATGGGAATAAGTGAAGTGAAATAACCCCACTGAGTGAACTGATTGGAATTGTCAAGCTACCTAGTGGGTTTTGTTTTTGCAAATATAAGATATTCTTAAGAATGTTTCAAGGATGTAACATTGAAAGGTGTAATGCACATATATATGGGCGTATGAAAATTGCAGTGTTACGAAGTCATAACATTATAATTGACATTGCATATAATAAAATATATAATAAATATGGAAGGAGTGGAGTTATGAATA
The DNA here is from genome assembly GCA_964568265.1 of uncultured Clostridiaceae bacterium. Classification (GTDB taxonomy): domain Bacteria; phylum Bacillota; class Clostridia; order Lutisporales; family Lutisporaceae; genus JAAYKT01. The sequence continues at coordinate 4,325 of CAZMPR010000021.1, forward strand.
CTATTTTAGGAGGAAGAATCAGAGTTTTACGAGAATCTAAAGGATTTACACAAGAACAGGTTGCAGAAAAAATGAATTGCACTAGACAAAAGTATGCTAGGATTGAAAAAGGTTTAATAGATATCTCATATGCTAGCATTACTACTATAGCTGGCATCTTGGGGATTACAACTGAAGAAATAACTTCTGCTGTTAATAACATTAAACAAGAAATTCCTATGTATAGAAAAGTGAGTGACGATACTTCTGATGATAAATTTGAGTATATTAATGAGATGATTAATATATTTTATGCCCATAGGACTCTATATAATAGTGTTAGGCAGGTAGAAATTAATGAATAAAAAAAGGCAACTTTTTATTGAAAAGATAGCTAATACAGTTAGAGATGAATGTAATATAGCAGGTTATGGTATTCCAAATATATTTGAAGCAGCTGAAAAAATAGGCTATAGAGTAATAAGATATCCAATTGGAAAAGATGATTTTTTAGGATTTGCACTAATAAAGGATAGTGAAAGGATTATTTTTTCTAATTCATCTTTGATCTTATCTAGAGAGATTTTTACTATTGCCCATGAAATTGGTCATCAAAAACTGCATCTATCAGAGCAAGGTTTACAAATGATTAAAGACGAAAATTTTGATGATAGGAATGAGTTAGAGGTCGAGGCAAATTATTTCGCAGCATATTTATTAATGCCGTTGGAAAAAATTCAACAATTTATTAGGTTAGAGTTAGAGGATAGACCTGTTAATAAATGGAGTGGTTTAGATATTGCTAAGATACAAACAGAATTTAATGTTAGTTATGACATGGCACTTATTCGATTAAAAAATTTAGATGTATTAAATGATGAAATGAATTGTGTCTTAAAGTTAGAAAAGCTTGAAAAGACAATTTCAAGATTATTGAATGCCATTAATGGAAATGTAGATTTATGTAAGCCAACGGAGGTAAAAAAAATTCCGGTTGATTATCTTGAATGGGTTGTTTCAAACTATATAGATAAGCTAATACCTATTAATAGTTTAGAAAAAGCTTTAAATTATGTGGATTTAAAAGTTGAGGACCTAAAGATTCTATCAGAAGATGAATCTGAAGATGAAGATGATTTAGAAGATTTGATTGGGAGGATGGATTAATGGATGCCTCTTTAGATACAAATGTGATAATCCATCTATATAAGGCCGATTGTCAATCTATACTATTTGATAAGCCTTGATGCTTGGATAAAACATTATGACGAAGTATTTCAAATTATCATTGGAGAAGCTGATTATCCTGGTAATGTGGTTATGGTAAACTTTGATGTAGGGTAAATAGTTTATAAAAGAGGGGTTAATTTACGTTTTTTTCACAGTACCGGGACATCGTTGGGAAATGAAAGTGTTATACATGGGAGATGGATATAATTTTCTGAAATCTTTGACTTGGGTCATTGTTAGCATCCTCCAATCCCCTAGTAATCGAATTATTCTATCAATTACAAGGAAATTATTTTGCGTGGTGCCTTCAATGGCTTTTTTGCAATTGTGGGGGATTCCTTCTGCAACTTTGTCCATTTATATTATGCAGCAAATAATTGTAAGCGCCAAGCACAACATCACATGGAATAATACCGATATAAGTAATACAATCACAATAAAAACTTAAAAAACTTTAATTACAGTTTTTCAAGTTGGGACGGAGGCCTATAATTTAATAAAAGCAACTAAATATTTAGAGCGATATAATATTGAATATGCCGGGCTTGTCAATAACTTTAACAAATTACCCAAGTATTTAGAACTATCGAAAAAGATTGCTGATATTGAAGCCCGGTTTCTAAAATTATAAAGTGGAATTTTGTGGAGATTATATTAAAAATAGAAAAAAAGAGAACAAATTATTGAAGATATAGGGTCTTCTTTATTAGATAAGAAGCAGAAGCCTACAATTAATTTTTATCGTTGCAATTCATTGTGCAACGATGGCGAGAATATCGTTCCATAATGCAACGACAAATGCATCGATAAAACAAGTGTTGTAAATCATGAATCTTTATGGTAAGATTTTACCATAAATGTTAAGGAGGTGCTCTTGTGGAAAATAAGGAAAAGAATAATTTAGAATTTAAAGCTGTAGTTTCAAAAACATTTTTAAAGACCGTTAGTGCATATGCTAATTATAATGATGGGACAGTAATATTTGGCATTGAAGATAATGGGGATTTGATAGGTTTAGAGAGCGCTAAAGAAGAATCCTTACGAATTGAGAATATGATAAATGATACTATTATACCAGTTCCAAACTTTAGAATTGAAGTTAAAGAAGAAAAGGGTAAAAAGATTGTTTTGTTAGAAGTCAAAAAAGGTAAAGATACTCCTTATTATTATCAAGGGAAAGCTTACAAAAGATCTGGTACTGCAACTATTGAAGCAGATAGATTTGAGCTTAGAAGACTAGCTGTGGAAGGTTTAAATATGGATTACGAGGAGAAAAAAGCATCTTCTCAAAATTTAAAATTTGATACACTTGAGCATTGGCTAAAGGAAAAGGTTGGGATAGAAAAAATAAATTTGGATATTTTAAAGACCTTAAATTTATTTAGTAAAGATGGTTATTACAATATAGCTGGAGAACTATTGGCTGATAAAAATGACATGGCTTTTTCGGGAATTGATATAGTTAAATTTGGTAAAGACATTAATAAAATCTTATATAGAGAAACCATCGCTAATAAATCTTTATTAGCCCAGCTTAATAGAGCAATAGAGGTTTTTGAACAGTACTTTCAATATGAAGAAATAGATGGCTATAACAGAATAAAAAAACAATTGGTTCCGAAAGAAGCATTTAGAGAATCTTTAGCAAATGCAATAGTTCATAGAGTTTGGGATATAAATTCATATATTCAAATAGCTATGTATGAAGACAGGATTGAAATAAATTCACCGGGAGGCTTACCAGCAGGTATTTCTAAAGATGAATATTTATATGGAAATATTTCAGTTTTAAGGAATCCAATAATTGCAGGTATATTTTACAGATTAAATATAATAGAAAAGTTTGGAACAGGAATAGCAAGAATAAATGAGGAATATTTTAATAGCATATCCAAACCTAACTTTGATATAAGTGAAAGCAGAATCCGGATAGTGTTGCCAGTTAGTGAGATTGATAAATTAGATTTATCTAAGGATGAAGCTTTCATTTGTGATTTATTAAGAGAAGAGACAGAGCTTTCGAGAGTAGAGATAGATTTAAAGACAGGATTTGAAAAATCAAAAACCCTCAGGATAATAAGTAACCTTATAAATAAGAACATTGTTGAAAGAATAGGCAGCGGAGCTGCAGTGACCTATAAGTTAAAGTAAAAATGTATATCACGTTTTATTAGTGTACCTAAACGGGTTGAATTGTGCATAGTTTTTCTTTTTTAAACCATATAGATTATTGTTTAGCTTTCCATCTTCGAATGATTTAGATTTATGATTAATGTTTTCGACAACTAAACCTGAAATCCGGGAGGTAAAGAATGAAAAGAGATAAACCGGTATTAGCATTATTATATGATTTTGATAAGACTCTTTGTACTAAGGATATGCAGGAGTATACTTTTATTCCTAAAGTGGGTTTGGAACCGGAGAAATTTTGGGATGAGGCTAATGAATTAGCGAACGATAAAAAAATGGACCGTATTTTAGCATATATGTATCTAATGCTAAAGAAAGCAGACGCTGCGAATCAACCCATCAGAAGAGATGATTTTGTGTGCCTTGGTAAAGATTTAGAGTTTTTTCCGGGAGTTGAAAAATGGTTTTCACATATTAATGAATTTTGTGAAAAAAAAGAGCTGAAAGTTGAGCACTATATTATTTCATCGGGATTAAAAGAAATAATAGAAGGATCAAGTATTTATAAATATTTTCATGAGGTATTTGCTTGTGAGTTTTTTTATGATGTAAATGGTGTAGCCCGTTGGCCCAAGAACGTGGTAAATTATACGACAAAAACCCAGTTTTTATTTAGAATTAACAAAGGTATTTTGGATATATCAAATGATAATGATCTTAATAGATATACACCTGAAGATGAAAGGCCGGTTCCTTTTAGAAATATGATATATATTGGCGACGGATATACAGATGTCCCTTGTATGAAATTAGTTAAGGTTAATGGCGGTTATTCAATTGCAGTTTATAAAAAAGGCGAAAAGTCGAAGGTTGATGACCTTTTAAAAGATAATAGAGTAGATTTTTTAACAATTGCAGATTATTCTGAGAACAGTGAATTGGATAGACTGGTATGTGATATGATCTGTAAAATAAAAATGGTTGATAGCTTAAAGGGAATCAGTAAGTTACAGTTGAAAGAAATAAGATAAAACTTTTGATGAAGAGAACTGAGAATGGGATTGCATGCTTAGGGTTGATTTGTTAGTTGAATTTAAAAGCGGCGGCTATAGGTATTTTAATGTACCTATAAAAACTTACGAAGAATGTCTTAGTAAAAGCGAAGATATACATCCCATGGAGCAACGTTTGACAAACTTGTGAAAAAGCTGGCTATGAATCTAAGTAGTATAAATAATTTTATTTTTGTAATTCAGAATCGGTCTATTTTTCTGTTATTATATGATAATACTTATTTATACCAAGATTAAAATCAAAAATTGTATAGTATGAAAACTAGAAAAACTTTCGTCATGCATATTTTACAATTTTTCTATAAGAATCGAATATGAAACTTAATAGTAAGGCTTGCGCAACTAATCTTACCGCTGCAGGGTGCGGTTAGTTTGGAAGCTATGTGGCAAAAATCTACCTGGATATAAATGGAACCTAATATTGCAAATAGTACATAACATGTTATAATAAAAATACATATAATATTACTGAATAATTGTTTCTGTAGATTGGGAGGTGTAAAAATGAGAAATGTATATGAGTTTGCTAAATATTTTATTAAAAACAAACTGGATACAAATCCAAACACTTATGATGGAAATATGAAACTACAAAAACTTTTGTTTTTTGCTAATATGATTAGTCTTGCTACTTATGATAGGCTACTTTTTGATGAACCTATATGCGCTTTTAAAAATGGATGTGTTATTGAAAAAGTACGTTTAAGATACAAGTATGATTATAATTCATTTTACAACGATAGTTTGGATTTTAATCCGGATTTTACCAGTGAAGAGTATAATGTTTTATCAGATACTATCAATATTTTCGGGAAATTGTCTGCAAAGGAATTATCAAAATTAAACCATTTATATGATTTTTGGAACAAGTCATATAAGAAATCAATAGATTCGAACGGTTATAAGTGCAAAAGCGATTCTATTATTAATGTTGAAGATATGAAGGTAGAGTTACAGAAAATAAGAACAATATTAGATGCATATAATGAAAATAAAATGGTTGACCAAAATACCGAAATTATTAATGGTATTGAGTTTTATTATGATCCTGAAAAAATGGAAATGTCTGAAGAATTATTAGATAAATTATACGATTTTTCTTTGGATGCTGATGAGGAATCCTATTCTTTATACATTGATAATGGTGAGTTGGTGATTTATTAATGTTTGAGGTGGGGCAGGGGATTCTAGGGAAAATAATTTTTAATGATGGTATTATGCCAAATAAATATCGAACTTATATTATTGTTGATGTTTCAAAGTGTAACCAAACTATAAAGGTTCTGAACGTATCATATGTAAAAGGATAGGAAAATAAACTGGCATTCCCTTATAATATTAGAATAAACAAATACAATCCACCTTTTCTTAAAGATTGTTTTGTAGAACTAGATTCAATTACGGAAGTGGATATAAATGACTGTTCCCAATTAAAAGTATTAAATAATGGGAATAAACTTGATATTAATGAAATGAATATTATAATAAAAAAGTTAAATGAATATCTTAATGGCATTGCGCATCCCCATTAAAGAATTCTTCAAATTCTTCTATATTATTATCGGTTACTTCGAATTCATAACCGTAGTTATCGTGGTTTTTTTAAAGAGAACTAGAGTGTTACTGAATTTATCTTCATCTATAAGCCCATCTCCAAAGTTACGAATAATAATTTCGATATCCCAAATTTCAGGGGCATATTCCGCTCATCAATTGTCATGTCTATCTATAGGCAAAAGTTATCAAAAGGGTTATAAAATTTATATATGTGTCATAAATATATCTAAAAAGCATATTGATAATATGACGTATATTGTATATAATAAAATTATAGATGGAGGTATTATTATGAAAAATGCAATGAATAGAATTGGTAAAAATATAAAGGCTCTAAGAGAACAGAGCGGCTTTACGCAAATCAGTATTGCTAAATATTTAAATGTCGATCAGAGTTTAATATCAAAAATTGAAAAAAATGAACGTTCCATTACCTCGGATATGCTTGAGAGGTTATCCGCACTATTTGGAGTTCCTGTTGAGAGTTTTAATCAAGAATCAATCCCTACAAATCAAATTTCATTTGCTTTAAGAGCCAGTGTGCTTAACGAAGATGATTTAGAGATAATTAGCGCTATAAACCGAATTGCTTTAAACCTGAACTTTATGAATGGATTGTTGGAGGGCTATGAAATTGGTAGATAAATTAGATCTTTGTACAAAGGCTTTAAGTTTACGAAAAGAGTTAGGTGAAAACACTACATCCCCAATAGATATTTTTTCATTGGTTTATTCGATACCACTGCTAACTATAGTTTTTTATCCAATGGGGGTTCATTTAAGCGGGATGTGTATTAAAAATGATGGTAATCCCGTAATTGCCATAAACTCTTCAATGTCTATTGGCAGACAACGTTTTTCAATGGCACACGAATTATATCATTTATATTATGATGATAATAAACAAACAACGGTATGTGCAATAAAAATAGGCACTGGCAATGATATCGAAAAATCTGCCGATCAGTTTGCTTCTTATTTCCTTATGCCGCCTGTAGCATTATCAGAATCAATTAAAAAGATGCGGTCTATTTCAAAAGAAAACCTGGAAATTAAAGAAATAGTCAAATTGGAACAATATTTTGGATTAAGCAGACAAGCGCTCCTATTTAGATTAATTGAAGATAAAATAATGTCCATTCAACAAGCTGATTGGTTTAGGCATGGAGTGATACGATCAGCAGTAAATTTAGGTTACGATGACTCTCTTTATAAACCTTTGCCTTTGGAAAAACAATATAAAACATATGGATACTATATTCAACAGGCTAAAGAGCTTTATGAAAAAGATATTATTTCAACCGGGAAGTTTGAACACTTATTGCTATCTGCTTTTAGATCTGACCTTGTTTACGGAGATGAATTCGAAGGTGGCGAATTAAATGATTGATTCGCTTTTTTTCGATACTGACTGTATTTCATCCTTTCTATGGATCAATAAACAGAATTTATTGGCTTTGCTATACCCTAAAAGGATTGTGATTCCAAAGCCTACATATGATGAATTATCATTTCCAAACACACCTCATTTAAAGCAACGTATTGACTACTTAATTGATAATGGACAAGCCAGATTGGCAACCATAAGTGTAGATAGCGAAACCTATAATTTGTATAGAAAGCTTACAACCTTTCCGGATGAAGGACATAAGGTTATTGGACCGGGAGAAGCAGCATCTATTGCATTAGCGAGAATTAACAATGGCATTGTAGCAAGCAATAACCTTAAGGATATCAGTTCATATATTTCTGAATTTGAATTAAGGCATATAACTACCGGTGATATATTGATTGAAGCACTAAAAAAAGGCCATATAACTGAAAATGATGGAAATGATATTTGGGTATATATGCTTGGGAAACGTCGAAAATTAGGGGCGCCAACTTTTTCTGAGTACATTAAAATAAAAAACTAAGATTCATGATATTTGTTAATGTTACATTAAATTTGTATCAGAGGATGTGTGGATAATCTAAACTCTTTAATCGTATATTTCGATAACATCCGTATACTTATTACGGTAACAGTACATGGAATAATAACAATACTATCAAAATTATTTGAATTAAGAGAAGAGACTAAGAGTATCTTTACGTTTATTGATGGATGAATTATTAAAAATAATGTAATATAAACGGATTTAGTAGTTGTTTGATTTTCACCATATAATATAGTATTATGCAATTATTAGGTGAAAATATGATAAAGACAAGTTCAATGATTTTGGAAGAATTAAAGAGCTATGGAAGTCCGACGAGCAAATTATCACGTATGGTTAAAAGTGGTGAGTATATAAGGATTATTAAAGGTTTATATGAAACAAATCCTTCTACTCCGGGATATCTGTTGGCAGGCAGCATTTATGGTCCTTCATATCTATCTTTTGAATTTGCTCTTTCTTATTATGGGCTTATTCCTGAAGCAGTGTATACTTTTACTTCTGCAACTTACGATAAAAAAAAGAAAAAGAAATTTGAGACTCCTTTTGGAACTTTCACATACAGGGATGTTCCAAAGGAGGTCTATCCGTTGGGGGTTGAATTGGTTCGAGAGGGTAAATATTCATATTGGATTGCCTCACCGGAAAAGGCATTGTGCGATATGCTTTACACCAAGAGTCCGATAGCAAATCAGAAGGAGCTGCAAAGACTCTTGTTTGATGATATGAGGATTGATGATGAAGAGTTTAAAAATTTAAAATGTGAAGATATCTTTCTGTTAGGAGAAAAATATGTAAGCACTAATGTTCAAAAACTAAGTAGAATGATGCGGAGGACCTTTAAATGAATATTCGAAGTTACCGGTTTCACCCGATAACAAATTGGAAGGGTTGATTTTATGAAAAAAGTCTTAGATTTATTTGGAACGGTAATAATTGCTTTCATTATAGCTATGCTTCTGAAAAGCTCTGTATTTGCAATACCTGAGGTAGGAATGAGTTCAATGGAAAATACACTTATAGAGGGTGATAGAGTACTTGAGTTTAAACTTTCCTATACATTTAAAGAACCAAAAAGAGGGGATATTATAGTATTTGATAAAGATAATGTGAAACAGGGATTTATTTCAAATTACATAAAAGAGGTGAAGGAAACCATCAATATAGTAAGAGGAAGGATTCCGAGAAATCACCTTATAAAAAGAGTTATAGGTGTACCGGGAGACGAAATAGTAATTAAAGACGGATGTGTATATATAAATGATGACCTGTTAAATGAAGTTTACATCAAAGGAGAGACTTTTGCCAAGGGAATGGAATTTCCTATTGTAGTGCCTGAGGGGAAAGTTTTTGCTATGGGTGATAATAGGGAAGTAAGCTTAGATAGCAGGGAATTAGGTTTTATAGATTATAAACAGATTGAGGGAGAAGCGGTCACAAGGATATGGTGTTAATTCACAAAAACAAATAGGTGAAATAACCTTAAAATTATCAAGTTAAA
>CAZMPR010000022.1:0-6262 GCA_964568265.1 uncultured Clostridiaceae bacterium
TAAAATCTCTTTCATAGTGATAGCGGAGAAGCTGCCCATCTGGCAACTATAGTATTTTGGCAGATGGGCAGCTTCTCCGCTATCACTATGAAAGAGATTTTAGCTATTTCACCTGCATTTATCATCGGTTCCATTTTACTGATAGGTCTTTCATGGAGAATAAATATATTATCATTTGGAGAGGTTGAAGCAAAAACCTTGGGGATGGATATAAAGAAGTACAGAGGTATTATAATTGTTTGTGCCAGTCTATTGACTGCCGGTGCTGTAAGCATAAGCGGGACCATAGGCTGGGTTGGCTTGGTAATACCCCATTTAGCTCGATTGTTGGTAGGCTCGGACCATATAAAAATGATTCCTGTTACGGTAATTTTGGGGGCTATATTTATGTCAGCGATAGATACAGTCGCCAGAGCACTGTTAACGGTTGAAATACCATTGTCTATACTTACCGGATTAATAGGAGCTCCTTGCTATGCATTGCTTTTGTACAGGCAAAGAGCAAGTATAAATTAGGAGGAAGATATGATAGCCGAAGTAAAAAACATCAGTTTCTCATATGAAGAGAACTGTATACTACTTAAAAATATTTCCTTTCCCATTGAACAGGGTAAAACTATTTGTATTTTGGGACCAAACGGTGTGGGGAAAACGACTCTTCTTAATTGCATAGCAAATCTTATAACTCTTACGGAAGGAGAAATCTTGCTGGAAGGTAAGGATATAAAGAAAATGGATGCAAAAGAAATAGCGAGGAAAGTAGCTTTTGTTCCTCAACTGATTATTCCATCCTTTTCTTACGAAGTGTTAAGCTATGTGGTAACAGGCTGTGCACCGAGGATAGGAACATTTGAAAAACCAAAGAAATTGCATTATGAAATTGCACAGAACGCCCTTGAACAAATGGGTATTCTATATCTGTCAAACAAATATTATACACAAATCAGCGGAGGCGAAAGACAGCTTGTAAGCATAGCAAGGGCTTTGGCGCAGCGTCCCCGAATTATATTAATGGATGAGCCTACAGCCCATCTTGATTACGGAAATCAAATAAAAGTGCTTAAAATAATTAAGAGATTGGCTGAGGATGGTTATGCTGCTGTAATAACAACTCACAATCCCGACCATGCTTTACTCCTTGGTGGAATGGTAGCTGCAATGGGGCAAAAAGGCAAGTTTACTTTTGGAAGTTCACAACAAGTGATTACAGAAGACTTTTTATCTTCCCTTTATAGTACGGATCTTCATTTACGTCATATTTCGGATATAGGACGGGATGTATGTATAGCACCTTTAATTTAATAGGAAGCCGGGTGAATTTATGTTGACAAAAGAAGTTATCAAAGCGGCAAAGCAATCTATGAAAGGCAGAACGATAAAAGATGCCGTAGTCGGTCTATCACTGATAGCAATACAACTGGATAATGGCCATGTAGGCGTATCTTATACAATAAGAGAAGATTTGCCTAACGGTTGTTCCATATTTCCTTATGCCCAAAATTTAATCGGCAGGCCGGTGGAGGAAATAGCCGAGTGGTTGATATCCGGTGGTGAGGATGTGCAAAGAGGTATAGGGATGGCAACAATAACAGCTCTGTCCCAAAGCTTGGATTTATCTGATATAGAAGAGCAGGATCTCATTTTTGGAGTCCGGGTTCTCCCCACGGATACCGTGGGTATTATAGGTTATATCAAGCCTGTCGCCGCGGAATTTCGTAAAAGGGCTGAAAAACTGAAAGTATTCGATATGGGATTATCTGCAAGAGGCGGTAAAGAAGAAGATTTATATCCCATGGAGGAACAGCCAAGGCAATTACCCGATTGCGATATAGTAGTATTAAGCGGCACGACGATGGTTAACAATACCATAGTTAGCTTATTAGAAATGTGTAAAAATGCAAGAGAGATAATAATGGTAGGCCCTTCAACGCCTATGTTTCCCGAAGCCTTTAAGAATACAAATATTTCAGTTCTGGCCGGTTCCTGGTGGGATTTTAAATACAAAGACGAGATATTTAAAAAAGTATCTCTGGCCTGCGGAATAAGCCACCTACGCAAATATATGATTAAAAAGTGTGTGAAGGTTAAGTAGCATAATCTTAGCATGATATATTATGTTTCAGAGTTAGTCTGCAAGCAAAGGAATAGGAATAAACTATTAAAGAACCCTTGATAAACTTATGAAGGGTTTTTTTTATTTTATGTCGAATGTATGAAATCAAAAGGTTTTTACAGCAGCTCGGACTCTAAATTTCTTTTCAAACTTTAAAGTCAAAATTCTGCTTTATTATTTGTTCTCATTCAAATATAGTGCTGCTATTTTTTAATTAAAGTTGGTGTATCTATGTATAGAATTGCTGTATGCGACGATGAAAAGTGCGAATTGGATAAGATTAACACATTGCTTTCCAAATATCGTTCGTTTAATCTGGATAGAGAATTTTATGTGCAATACTTTTCGTCAATAGAAGAACTGATAGCAGAAATGATTAATAGTGCTCATTTTGACATATTGCTGCTTGATGTTTATATGAAAGGCAAAACAGGAATTGAAGGGGCAAAGTATCTTAGAGAATCCGGATTTAACTGTCCTATTATATTCTTAACCGTTTCACAAGATCATGCTATTGATGCTTTTGGAGTCTATGCATTGCAGTATTTAACAAAGCCGCTTGTGCAAGAAGAATTTTATAAAGCACTGGATAAAGCATTTGAGCAAGTACTATCTGAACGACGTAGATATATTACCTTACGAACAAAAGACGGAATACAACGAATACCTATAAGAAGTGTTCTCTATTGTGAAGCACAAAAGAATTACCAATGTCTATATTTAGCGGACGGGGTTGATTTATTGGCAAGGATGACAATGTCAGAGTTGCATAATCACCTTAGCGATTTTTTTGATTTTGTACGCTTGGGTTCTACATATATCATAAATCTCAGTCATGTAAATAGTTTTACTTCAAAGTTTTTATATCTTGACAATGGTAAAAAACTCAATATTCCTCGCGGGGCATATGCTGTATTTAGGGAAAGGTATTTTACATTTTACTGCGGGAAAGGAGCAAAACTATGATTTCGGCTGAGTTTTTAATACTACTATCTATTTACTTGTTACATGCGATTTCTCTAATAATTTTGATTCCTTCAAAGTATAGTTTAATAAAAACTACAATAATTTGGGGTATAGCCACATTTATAAATACTGCTACGGCATATCAGCTTGTGAAACTGTATACTGAGAAATTCAGTCTTTATAATGGTCTTGTTATTACCTTTGTTTTTTGTTTTACAGCGGTATTTGTAGTTTCCGCCGAAATCCCATCAAAAACTTTATTTTTATTTCTAACATATGTTCAATTATTTATGACGGCCGTTTTTTTCGCAAGGTTTTTATCACATTATTTATTTTTAGATGATTATTTTGCACTTGTTGCTATACGGAGCTCTTTTCATATATTGATAGTTATTCTATGCTTCACAGTAAAAAAACCTTTTAATCAGATTTCACGTGAAATTAAAAAAGGTTGGTGGCCTTTAAATCTTGTTACTTTTCTTTTTTTTGCTTACTTGTCCATTATAATGCCGTTGATTTATAGTTCCGATTTTGATATTCATATTATCGGTTCCTTTGTTTTATTGTTATTTATTGTTGTTGCCATTCATTTGGTTTTTTTTCATTCTATTCGTTATATGCGTACTGAGGCAATAGGAAAACAGATTGAGATGCACAACTCATTTTTGCTAAAACAGGCGGAATCAATGCAAGAAGCATTAAAATATAATCATCGCATGCAACATGATTCAAAGCACCATAGGTTAATAATTCGTGAAATGGCTGAAGCCGGTAATCTGGAAGCACTTTTAAAATATTTGGATAGTTATGATTATGAGGAATGGAAACACAGAAAAAAAGTTATCTGTGAGAACAGCACCGCTGATAGTATACTGACTGCATACGAGCGTAAAGCAAAACTAAACGGCATAACAACTAACTTTGATGTAACATTGGAGAAAAATTGCGGCATACATGATTTAGATATCGTAGCAATTTTGGGAAATCTGATGGAAAACGCTGTTAATGCTTGTATATTATCGGGGGAAGTTGAACCGCAGATTGAAGTTTATGTAGGGCGGGTTTTAAATAAAATTGCTATCAGAGTTTCAAATTCTTGTGCTTCAAATCCGATTTGTGAAAATGAGATGCCTGAAAACGATGATCGTGACGGTATTGGTATTTTGAGCATTTTAAACTGCGTAGAAAAATATGAAGGAGAAACGGATTTTCAATATACTGACAATATCTTCACTTGCCGAATTGTGTTGAAAACCGATAAAACTAACACTGAATACCCCGAGATCATAAGTTGAATTTATATAACGCAAAATATCCCAAAATAATACTAAATATCCCTTAAACCGTGTGATAAACGGTTTTTTTGTTATTATTAAGAAAAGAATAAGTTTACTTTTATTTAGCACAATTAAGGGGGTGTGTTAACGTGAGAACAATAAAAAGAATATTGTCAACTTATCTTATAATTGCACTTATTTTTTTTATACTGCCTATACATAACTTATGGTGCTATGAAGATGTATTAACTGAAGAGACTACATTACTTGGAGAACATAATAACGGAATAAGGACCGAAGAATTACAAGATGGAACGGCAACACATGAAAACAATGAAACTGATAGTGAAAAAGGAATTGGGGAAAGCCTAATTAATGACGATGGTGATGCTGTCAATAAAGGCACAGATGAAAGTGATTATCATGATGGAGAAAACGAAAACACTGATTATTCAGGAGAAACAGAATGTGAAGAAAACGAAGATGACATTCTACCCGACACTGATGGCATTCCTGATAGGCAAGCGCCAAATATTGTAACTGACGAATTAGTAGAAAATATATTTTTAATTATGGAAAGCAGTGTAGGATCAAGTGGTGTGCTGTCCCTCAACCAAGGATTTGAGAATGGCTTAGAAGGCTGGAATATATACGGAAATGTTACAATAGGTACCGGGGATACTTATGATACAGAAGGATACTTATGGACGGTTAATCCCAAAGATGATAGTATGGCTGTGCTTATTCCAAGCGGAGATACAGATGTTTTTGAAAAAGTTACTGATACCTTAGGTTTATCAAAAGACAGTAAATCATATATTAAAGAATGGTTTCCCGACACTACCAATTTTGCATATGTTTATCAGGATGTTTATCTACCAAAGGAGGAAACATTTTCCCTTTCCTGGAACTACATTGCAACTGATTATGATCCTTATAATGATGCTTCTTTTGCAACCCTTGTTAATTTAAGCGGTAGTGCGTTTCCCACTATTAACGGAAATGATGCGGAAATTAGCTTGCTTGGTGCAACATGTGAGTATGGGAACTATGTAACGGGGAGTTATGGAAGCACTGGATGGCAGAATATAACTTATAATATTAACGAAACCGGAACATATAGACTTGGTTTTACAGTTTTTAACTTAAATGATTATATTCTTCCGCCATATTTATTTTTGGATGACGGACCGGGAGAAACTCTAAAAGACGGGATTGGTTTCGAACCTATTGGTGAGGACCCAAATGCACCGCCTCCGCCCGGAGTTCAACAAACGCCTTATTTTTCTCCACCGGCAGGTGAAATAGCTCTGGGAAGTAAAATAGAAATATCTTCAAAAGATGCTGACCATATTTATTATACTGTTGACGGTACTAGTCCGACCTTAAGCAGCACTAAATACACGGATTCTATAACTATAAATAAGCCGATGACTATTAAAGCCATAGCGACGAGGGATGGCTATATTGACAGTGCTATCGGTATTGCCGATTATGTTCAAGCAATAACTGCCGATTTATGCAATTTAATTATAAGCGGTAATCCTACTAACTATACTTTTGATGGAAAAACATATATCTATAGTGATTTGATTGTAGAAAATGAAGTGGATAGTATTACTGTTAAACCAACTGGCACAGGTGTTATTACCGTTGACGGAAAGTTAGTTACAAGCGGATGTGAATCAGAAGCAATTAATCTTATCCCCGGTGATGAAAAGGAAATTATTGTGGTTATACAGGAAGAGGGAAAAATTGAAAAAACATATGTTATTAGAATTATTAGAAAATCGCCTTATTACACCCTGATCTATATTGCTGATTCAAACGGAAGCATAACTGGTGATACATCCCAGACAGTAAATTACGGGTCAGATGGCTCGGAAGTAGAAGCAGTAGCAAACGA
>CAZMPR010000022.1:6362-13502 GCA_964568265.1 uncultured Clostridiaceae bacterium
AGAGAACCGAAACAAATGTAAAAGCAAATGTAAGTGTTGAAGCACAATTTGCCATAGACACATTTACATTAACCTATACTGCTGATTCAAACGGAAGCATAACCGGTGATACACCCCAGACAGTAAATTACGGGTCAGATGGCTCGGAAGTAGAAGCAGTAGCAAACGAAGGTTATCACTTTGTAAAATGGAGCGACGGAGTAACTACGGCTAAGAGAACCGAAACAAATGTAAAAGCAAATGTAAGTGTTGAAGCACAATTTGCCATCAATGAGTATACTGTTACTTTTAAAGACTATGATGGTAAAGTATTAAAAACACAAACAGTGAAGCACGGCAATCCGGCTACTGCACCGATTAGTCCGTCAAGGGTAGGGTATACCTTTACAGGATGGGATAAAGCATCTAATAATATAATTGGGAATTTAATAGTTACAGCAAGGTATTCAATGGACGAAAGAGATGATAGAGAAAAAAAAGAAGAAACAAAAAAAGCAGAATCTCCTGTAACGGCAGTCGAAATGCTTGTTAACAATAAAAATGAATCTGCCACTGCAATGACAATAATAAATGATATAGGGCAAACCGTTACTACAGTGATAATAGACAATAAAAATTTGGGTGAAGATTTAGAAATAGAAGATAATGAATCAATTGTTACTATAATAGACAAATCCGGCTCGGATATTACTGTGGGTCAACTCACCGGACAAACTGTGAAAAATATGGAAGATAAAAAAGTAGTATTGGAAATTAGAACCGAGAATGTTACATACAGTATTCCTGCATCTCAAATCAATATTGTTAATGTATCAGAAACAATGGGAGAGAATATTGAATTGAATGATATATCGGTCAGTGTTAAAGTTGCTTCACCGACGCAAGATATAATAGATATAGTAGAAGATACAGCCGATAGAAACAGTTATAGTATTGTTATAAAACCAGTTCAATTTGAAATTACATGCACATACAGAGATAAATCAGTAAGTGTTTCAAAGTTCAACGGTTATGTTGAAAGAACAATAGCAATTCCTGAAGGAGTAGACCCGAATAAAATCACCACAGGAATAATTCTGAATGAAGACGGTACTTTTTCTCATGTACCCACTGAAATAATTATTATTGACGGTAGATATTATGCCAAAATAAACAGCCTGGCTAACAGCATATATTCTGTTATTTGGAATCCTAAGACATTTGGTGATGTAAAGGGTCATTGGGCTGAAGAACCGATTAACGATATGGGTTCCAGACTTGTGGTAAGCGGAACTGAAGAAGATAAATTTGAACCGGATAAGGAAATTACAAGGGCAGAGTTTTCAGTCATTATAGTAAGAGCATTAGGACTTATGCGTAGCGATACGGGAAAAGACATCTTCGATGATGTTAACAAAGGTTTGTGGTATTATGATGCCGTAACCATTGGCTATGAATACGATCTTATAGCTGGATATGGTGATAATCTTTTTGGACCTACTGACAAAATAACCCGTGAACAGGCTATGGTTATTATTGCGAGGGCACTGAAAATCACAGGCCTTTGGTTAGATATAAAAGAAGGTGATTCAAGCATCTCCCTCAATAATTATTCTGATTATAAGGAAATATCTAAATGGTCCTACGATAGTGTAGTTGCATGCATTAAAACGGCTGTGATACAGGGTAAAAGTAAAAATACCCTTTCCCCCAAAGATAAAATTACTCGATCTGAGGTTGCAGTAATTGTTAGGAGGTTATTAAAACATTCTAAACTAATTTAGTAAGTTTCGGGTTTTAGCAAACGGTATTATTATCCAAGACGGAACAGATTTCTTTTATCAGGGAATCGACAAATATAGGTTTTTCGACTATACCGTTTACACCGCAATCAAAATACTGTTTCTTTTCTTCGGGTAAAATGGCGGCAGTCAGTGCAATAATCGGGATGGGGTTATCGGATTTTCGTATTTTTTTAGTGGCTTCAAGGCCATCCATAACCGGCATTTGTATATCCATCAGGATTAAATCATAATTTCCGGTTTTTAAAGCATGCAGGACTTCCTCACCGTTGGACAGAGCTGTTGCCATTATACCGCGTTTTGTGAGAATCTCCATAAGCAAAACCCGATTTATTGTATCGTCCTCAGCTATAAGAATATTGAGAACGCTTAGCCTTTGAATCATTTTTGTATAATCGGTTTTTATAATGTGCTTCTTTTTCTCTTTCCTAACCGGTAATGAAAAGAAAAAGGTTGCACCCCGGTTTTCAATGCTTTTAATCCATAGCTTTCCGCCCATTTTGCCGATAATTTCCCTGCATATAGGCAGACCAAGACCCGCCCCTGCAGCACTATTTTCTTTTTTATAAAAGAAATCAAAAATATGATCCCGGTCTATTTCAGATATACCCACACCGTTGTCTTTAACGTAGAATAGCAATTCGACATGGTTTTGCTCTTGCTTATTTACTTTACATCCGATTTCAATGGTATCTGCACCGGAGTGTATGATTGCATTATTTAAAAGGTTTCCAATTATTTGCTTAAGTCTGTTGAAATCGCTTATAAGATTTTGAGGTATTGATTTATTAATCTTCAATTTTAGTCTTACTTGTTGCTTGTTTATCTCGTGCATGTAAGGGGTAACAGATTCTTCAATAAGGTTCCTTATATTAACGGAACTTTCGTTTAATTTTAACTCATTGGTTTCGATTCTTGCAATATCTAATAAATCATTTGCAATTCTTATAGCATTGCTTAATGATTTAACACTGTTTCTTACATACTCCTTTTCCTTACCTGAATTTATTGATTCATTTAAAAGATTTAAAAATCCCCATGCCCCGTTAAGAGGATTTCGCAGCTCATGGCTGGTTTTGGCAATGAATTGATTCTTTGCCTCATTAGCTTTCTCAGCATTAGCTTTGGCAATGCGGAGTTCATCTTCTCGGGCTTTACGTATATATATATTAGCCAAAATACGGGTATAGAACTGCAGCAAATCGATTTCGCTTTTTATGTATATACGATGTTTTTTGACGGAGTCAAAACCGATGAATCCCAAACATTTATCTTCAAACATCATTGGAATGGTTACCAGGCTTTTAACATGCTGCGCTTCAAGTATTTCCTTCACAGTGCTTATTTCTCCGTCTAATGAACTTACATCCTTAATAATTATATGGTGTCCTTTTACATGGGCGGTTAACCAATCAGGAATGGACTCTAACGGTATATCCTGCAAATACTCTATTTGTGGCTCTATGGTATCATTGCACCATTCAAAAGTATTTGAAGTGGTACCGGCGCTAAAATTATAATCAAAAATATATACTCTGTCCGCACCGACGAAACGTCCGACCTTTTCTAAAGAATACTTGATTTCCTCTTCAATATTTTCTAATGAGCAATTTATATACCTGCTGGATAAATCAATTAGAATCTCCTGCAATTCGCTTTTCCTTATTAATTCGTGCTCAATTTCTTTTTGTGTTGATAAATCTATCATGACAATTAAAATGAATTTTTCGCATTGGGATACCATTATCTCGGCAGAAAACAGGCCGGTTATAGCATCTCCGTTTTTTTTACGAATTTTTAAAACCATTTCATTTATAAAACCCTGTGATAATAATTCACTGTGTGCTTTTTCATATTCTTTAATGTCAGTTATAACATTCATTTCAATAGGTGTTTTTCCGATAATCTCATGTTCCGAAAATCCTAAAGTTTTTAAAACTGAATTATTGACTTGAGTAAACTTACCTGTTGATAATGACATGATTGCCATACATGCAGGGTTTCTATCAAATAGTTTTGTAAATTTTTGCAATGCTTCTTGTTCATGGGTCAAATCCTTGGATATAGAAAAAAGTCGCTCTTTACCGTCTAAATCAACAAACCAAACCCTGGTTTCTGCAGGAATATATTGACCGTTCTTTTTTTGCATAGGCAAAGGGCAAATATTTCTTTTCCGCAAAAACATATCGGCATAGATATCTTCCGCTTCTTTCCTAACTTCTTCCGGGTGCAAAGAAAGTATGTGCATACGTTTAATTTCTTCTTTTTCATATCCTAATTTGTCTGTTAAAGCATCATTTGAAAACAATACATTACCATCTTTATCACTAATGAGGATTATTTCATCTATGGAATTAATAAAGGAATCAAGGTTTTTAATACGTGATTGCAGTTCATTCGATATATTTACGATAAAAACAAAGATATATTCCTCGCCATCCATGATTTCTTTAATAAGTATCAAATTATAATCCGGAGGTGTATCCATGTATTCTTTTTTTTCATCTTTAATAAAATTATTCAAGGCTTTAAAAAGATTTATGCTTAAAGTATCATTATTGATTTTCAAAAATGAGGCAAAATCTGGTATGTTTTTATCGGCAACATTGAACATCCTGCCAAACTCTTGATTATATTCAAACAATTCATATTCATTGATGCCTTTGATTCTTATTAAGGCATATCCATGGTTCATATTCTTAAAAAACTTTTTACATAATTCTATATACATAATTACCTTCCTTTTTATTACTAATTAGGCTGATCATGAGTTTTTGCAAACGAAATATTGATATATGCAGTTGTTTCATATAGCTGCTTTAAATTCTTTATATTTTGCATAAATATTTTTACTATTTCGGGATCAAACTTTTTTTCGCTTTCTTCTTTTATATAGTTTATAGCACTATCTATATCCCAAGCTTTTTTATAAGGACGATCGGATAACAAGGCGTCAAAAACGTCTGCTATGGCTGTAAGTCGGCCTGCCAACGGTATTCGTTTACCGGATAATGCGTAGGGATATCCGGTTCCGTCCCAGTTCTCATGATGAGTTGCTGTAATTACACTGGCCAGTCTCATTGTTTTTAGATTACTGCTTGACAGGATGTTTTTTCCTATCAATGTGTGATCCTTCATAAGCTCCCATTCTTCCGCATTGAGTTTGCCTTCTTTACGTAATATATCATCAGGTATTCCGATTTTACCTATATCATGCAGTTTGCTTGCTTTGGCAAGGCTCTCTGATAATCTATCTGATAGCCCCATGCCCTTTGCCAATATGTATACTATATCACTGACTCTGTTTATGTGAACTCCTGTTTCTTGGTCTCTGAATTTTACCGACAGCAGCAGACTTTGAATTATACTGTTTTCTGCTTCGTTAAATTCTTTCTCTTTTGAATTTAATTTTTCCTCAATGGATTTATTTCTCTGAGCTGTTTGACTGTAAATCCAATTAAAATGGAGTATA
Source organism: uncultured Clostridiaceae bacterium (assembly GCA_964568265.1). GTDB lineage: Bacteria > Bacillota > Clostridia > Lutisporales > Lutisporaceae > JAAYKT01. Next base: position 11,616 of record CAZMPR010000022.1, read on the forward strand.
CTATGAACACGTGCAAGTAGTTCTATTTTATTTACGGGTTTTTCTAAAAAATATTGAATACCTAAACCTAATGCCCTGTTTTTATTCTTAATATCACTTTTAACAGTGACCATAATAATAGGTAATATTTCTTTTTTGATTAATTTCTTGAGTTTGTGAAATACCTCAAATCCGTTCATATATGGCATTTCAACATCCAATAGAATCAAATCCGGTTCATATTCCGGATAAATATTAGCTGCAATACGCGGGTCTGTAATACATTTAATTTGCTTATATCCGTGATTTGTCAGAATGTTTTTAATTAGAAGATTATTAGTGATATCATCATCTATTAGTAAAATTTTTGCGTTTGCATTTTGAGGTATTAATTCTTTCATTATTTAAAAAGCCTTCTTTCCTAATAATATACTATTGTTATAACATTATTGAAACAAAACTTTTACATTTTGACGTGAATAGCCAATTTTCTTCCATGAATGACAAAATACTTGTAAATTTTACAATAGGTGCTATAATTACAATAAAACCTTCGAGGTGAGCATATGAAAGAATTAACTGAAATAATAAACACACTGACCAGGGAAGTGGGAATACATCTGAACCAGGCTATCAGCATTTTCGAATCTTTTTTTAGCGGTTATGCCGAAGCGGAAAGATTGCTTGAAATATGTGTTAAGCATAAGGATTTCAATGCTATTTCGAAGCATGCCCATCAACTTAAAGGCACAGCAGCGAATCTCCGTATGTCTCATATCAGTGATTGCGCAACTCTTATTGAGACTGCTGCAAAAGAATCTGATATGGGGCGCTGCAAAGATTATATATCAAATATTACAGAATATATAGACAGCTTGAAATCGCAAATGGAATTATATCAAAAAATACAAAGGTTAAAAATACTTATTGTAGAAGATAATATAGCCAGCGGTAAAATTTTAGAGCAGACTATTATAAATTTGGGACATAATTCTTTGGGAATAGTTTCATCACCGGAACAGGTTTTATTATCCGTTAAAAAAGAGTTGCCTGATGCGGTTTTTATGGATATAGATTTATCCGGCGAAATGAACGGCATATATACGGCCGAACTGCTATCTTGCTACTACTCTATTCCGGTTATTTTTGTTTCTGTTCATGCTGAAAGCACTATTATAAAGAATGCACAGCAATACGGTATCGGTTATGTAGTAAAACCCTTTACTCAAAAGGAAATCGAGGAAATGATAGGTCTGATAAGTAAGAATATAATGGATATGCAAGCGTCAAAGAAACCGGAACCCACTAAGCTTAAGGTCAAGGATGATAATCAGATATTTTTCATAGATTTTTATGATGTAATTTGTTTCGAAGCAAAAGGGCATAATATTTTAATTTATACGGATTATAAAGTATTTGAAAGCCGTATGGGCTTAAAGGATATAAAAACAATGGACGTAAACGGATGTTTTATACAGCCTCACAGAAGCTATTTGGTTAATAGTGTATATGTAGAAGAGATTATCAATGAAAACTACAATTATCGTCTTCGGCTCAGATTTATACCGAATTTATTACCGGTAAGCAAAAAAAATGTTAAGGCGATAAAGAACGTTTTTATGTAATTGTCCTTTCATGCCGTTTATTAGGCAATTCATGGCGCAACATTCACATCTTTAACTTTTCAAATATTGTATGGTTCTATATATGATTTGGGTTTTTAACGACTTAAGATGTTCATGCATATAATAATATGGATAACTTAAACAACTACCTTTGGACAACATTCTGAAAGTAAAGTACAATTGTAATAAGGTTTGTCCCATAATTTGGGGGTTAAGAACCATAATAAATAAGCGGAAATAAATAATAATAATATTGAAGTTTATTGTATTGACTTTGCATTTT
>CAZMPR010000023.1:0-10039 GCA_964568265.1 uncultured Clostridiaceae bacterium
AGACAATAGATTTCTTGATAGAAGATGGAAGTGCTTATAAAGCGGATACATTGGAAGAATTGGCTGTAAAAATAGGCGTAGTACCTGAGAATCTTGTTAAATCTGTAGAAACATTCAATCAAGCGGTTGAAAAAAGGATAGGGGATCCTTTCGGAAGGACACTGTTTGATAATAAAATAGATAAGCCTCCCTTTTATGCCGGTGCTCGAATGCCAACGGTGCATCATACCATGGGTGGTATAGAAATTAACGCAAAAGCCCAAGTGCTTAATACGGAGGGTAAAATTATAGAAGGCCTGTACGCTGCCGGTGAGGTGACCGGAGGTATTCACGGATCAAACAGATTAGGCGGTAATGCTGTACCCGACACCGTGGTATTCGGCAGGATTGCAGGCGAAAGTGCGGCGAAGAATAAGTAATTGAATTTAATTTTAAGAAACCGGGTTAGTGATAAGCTAACCCGGTTTTTTAGAATTGAAAAACTGCTTATTCATTATATATGTATAATAAAAGTCTATCATTTAGTGTTGGAGTAAACAGTTAATATACTTTACATTTTATTCATATTTGTACCATTCCATTCTTTTTTATCACAATGGGTGAGATAAACATATTGCTGTTGGTGATAACCCCAAAAAATACAATAAAACTTGTTTATATAAACAAAGGATAATTGGTGTTTAAGTAGAATATATATACTTAATTCTAATTTAATTATTAAAATGTAAAGAAGCTAACTTATCAGAAAAGAGGTGATTAAATGAAAATAGCTTGTATACAACAGGTTGCCAGAGATGTAAAGAATTATAAAAAAGCTTGGGATGATATTCTCAATTTAATTGATAAAGCAGGCGAAAAAGATGTGGACTTAATGGTATTACCGGAATGCGCATATCCTGCATTTTATCTTGGCTATGATAAGAGTTTAGCCGATGTATCCATGGAATACTTTGATGAAATAATTAAAGATGTTTCCGAAAGATCAAAAAAGTACAATACGTATATAGCAATTGGAATAGTTCTAAAAAAAGAAAATGAGCTGATAAATGGAGGGTTATTATTCGATCGTAAAGGTAAGATAATTCAAAATTGCGGGAAATGCAATCTATGGCATTTTGACCGTAAATGGTTTAGCTGCGGTTCAAACTTTGAAACTGTGGATACTGATTTTGGTAAGGTTGGCATGATGATATGTGCCGACGGAAGAGCTCCCGAAATTGCAAGAATGCTGGCACTCAATGGAGCCGAGCTTATAATTGATATGGCTAATTTGACATCTACAGGAGGAATCCCATCAAAACTTACAAATCCGCAATATGAATATATGTTGCCGACCAGAGCTTTGGAAAACGGAACGTGGATTGCAATGGCGGATAAGGTTGGACTTGAGGCAGACAGTGTTTTATATGCCGGCAGCAGTTGTATTATTAATCCCGATGGCGAAATAGTAGCAGCGGCTTCATCCGATAAAGAAGAAATAATATATGCAGAAATCGATATGGAAGAATATAAAGATAAGGAATTGCCGAAAAGAGAACCTGATAAATATAAGATTTTGGTTAGACCGATTGAAAAACTTCCGGTCTACAAAGATATGACTGAACCCTTGGTAGTCTGGGATACAGAGATGCAGACTGCGGTGGTTCAGTTTTTGTATACTTTAGAAGAAGACTATGTACGCAAGGCTAATGAATTTATAAAGTCTATGGAAGATCAGGATTGTTTTTTAATTATGTTGCCTCAGTTAGCAAGGGGTATGGATGCGGCATCCTGCATGAATAAAATAAAAGCGTCAATAAATCAGCCCAATACATTAATCTCATTGACGGGTTATCGCAAAGATGGCAGCAGTGAATTTAAAACCACATCATTATTTTCGAAAGATAAAGTATTCGGTCAATGCGACAAGTCTCATAGCGATGAGGCAGATGTCAGTTCCGGAAATATAAACATAATAGAAACCCCTTTTTGTAGAATAGGTATCATGCATGATAAAGAAGGTCTTATTCCGGAGGTTGCCAGATGCATGATGTTAGAAGGCGCAGATATTGTGCTTTGGTCTGATAACAGTATTGATACAAAACCGGATTTGGTAACGAGAACAAGGGCTTCAGAGAATAAAATTTATCTTGTTAGGACTGGAAGTATGGAAGAAGGGGATTGCTGCACTATAACAAATCCCGATGGCAGAATTATAGCTTCCACTATAAGCGGTATTGATCAGGCTACATCAGCAATGATTGTGACAGCTCTAAGCAAATCTAAGACAGTAATACCCGGAACTAATGTAGTTTTGGATAGAAAACCAATTTTATATGAGGTGTTAGTGAAATGAACAATAAAGGATATATATTAATTAAAAACGGAATAATCGTAAATTCCAAAGGTCAATACGAGGGCAATATATTAATTAAAGACGGTAAGATTGCCGCTATTTTAGAATTAAACGAAAAAGTTAATGTGGAATTGGAAAAAGTTATTGATGCCCAAGGTAAATTTGTGATTCCCGGTGGAGTAGACGGACATACCCATATGATGGATCCGGGATATACCGATAGAGAAGATTTTTCAACAGGGACCGCTGCAGCAGCATATGGAGGAATAACAACCATTATAGACCATCACAGAACTGTACCTGCCATTTATTCCGTTGATAAGCACTATGAAAAAGTTGAATACTTAAAAGATAAAGCGGTTGTCGATTTTGGCCTTAAAGGCGGAGGTTCTCCGGATAACGTTGATAAGTTGGAGGATATGTGGAAAGCCGGGGTTATTGGGTTTAAACTATTTACATGCAATCTTCATGGTGTAAAAGCAATGTATTCAGGATACCTTCAAGAATCTTTTACCGAAGTTGCCAGATTGGGAGGGCATGTACTCATACATTGTGAGGACGACAGTATATGTACAACGAATGAAGAAAGATTAAAAAAAGATGGCAGGACCGATTATTTATCTCAAATAGAGTGGAGATCGGCACTTGCTGAAGAGATTGCAGTAGAGGCTGTTATGGCTGTAGCAAAAGAAACTAAAGCAAAAGTTGTAATTGCTCATGTAAGCCAACCTCATTTACTTGAGAGACTTGAAGAAGCAAGAGAGCAAGGATATGAAATCTATGCGGAAAGTTGTCCTCACTATTTTTATCTAACCATAGATGATTTAGCTGAAAAAGGACCATGGGTCAAGTTTACTCCTCCTATGAAATCAAAAGGAGATGTAGAAAAAATGTGGCAATTATTTGATAAGGGTTATGTTACGGTAATTGGCTCAGACCATTGTCCTTACCCCAAATCGGACAAGTTGCCGGGAGAAAAAAACATATGGGACGCGCCTAATGGCATACCCGGAGTAGAAACCTCGATGAGGCTTATGCTTAACGGTGTAAATGAAGGCAAGACATCTTTGAACAGGGTTGTTGAGGCTATGTGTGAAAACCCGGCTAAGATTTATGGTTTGTATCCTAAAAAAGGTGCTATAGAAGTGGGCTCCGATGCTGATATTGTAATACTTGACATGGATAAAGAAGAAACTATTTCAAATGATAAAGTAATATCCAAATGTAAGTGGTCTCCCTATGATGGAATGACACTAAAAGGTGTACCGGAAATAGTCATGGTAAGAGGACAGATTGTTGCGCAAGACGGCAAGGTTGTAGGTAAACCGGGAATGGGACAGTATGTGCCAAGGATTGGGTAGTACATAAATCAAAAATTAATATAGATTAACTAAAACTAAGTAAAGAAGCTGCCGCAGCTCCACTCTATAGGTGATTTCATTTTATAATGTCAGGATTAAGTTGTTGAATGAAAAGGAAGGAGTGATTATATGTGATGACGGGGCTTATATTATTCTTTTATATGAAACACAATGCCTAATAAGGAGGGCAAAAAAATGTTAAGTCAATTGTTAATAAACGGATTCGTAATAGGAAGCGGATATTCATTGATAGCTATAGGGCACACAATGATTTTTGGACAGATGAACATAATAAACTTTGCTCATGGTGAATTATATATGTTAGGTGCATTTTCATGTTACACGTTTTTAACAAAGATGGGTGGATTTGGACTAGGTTATTTTGGTGCACTGCTCGTCTCAGCGTTTGTAACAATGATACTAGGGCTTATTTTAGATAAGCTAATTTTTACTAGAATACGAAATGAAGATACGAGCACATCAACCCTATTAACAATAGGATTATCAATTCTATTTATGAATGGAGCCAGGATTATTTGGGGTGCAGATCCCAAGACATTGCCACCACCTTTCAAGGGTGGAATATCAATTGGCTCAGCGATGTTAACTTATTCAAGACTATTTATAATAGTATCATCTATTGTGATTATACTTCTTTTAAACTTTTTTATACAGAAAACTAAAACCGGAAAAGCATTTAGGGCAACCTTTCAAAATCCCAATGCAGCCTTGTTAACAGGAATTGAGGTTGAAAAAATTTATACAATAAATATGATGTTAGGCTCAATGTTAGCAGGAATAGCAGGTAGTTTACTATCTATGATATTTATACTTGAACCGACAATGGGAATCAAGGCAATCACCATAGCTTGGGTTGTAGTGGTAACAGGCGGCCGTGGCAGTGTGTCCGGTGCGATTATTATTGGTTATTTATTAGGTATTGTAGAATGTTTTGGTGGTACATACATTTCATCTGAATATAAGGACGCTATTGGGTTTGTAATTTTGGTACTTGTTTTATTGATTAAGCCACAAGGTCTATTTGGTAAAAGACTGGCAAGAATGGGCGGTTGATTAAAACTCTGCGGATTATTCTTTGAAGGGGGTTTGGGATTTTATGAAAGAATTGTTACTTAAATATAAACAAATTTTAATTATTATATTTGCATTGTTAGTCCCATTAGCAATAAAAAACCAATATATATTGCATCTAGTTATTATGGCTTGCATATATGCATATATGGCAATTGGCTTAGATCTAATGATGGGTTATACGGGTGCTTTAAGTCTTGCACAAGCTGCCTTTTTTGGAATAGGTGCTTATACATCTACTTTGATGTCACTTAAATTAGGTGCATCCCCATGGGTGGGATTGCTCACAGCGATATTAATAACTGCTGTTATCAGTTTTTTTGTAGGTTATATTAGTTTACGTTCAAGGGGTATTTCCTTTTTAATTATGACCTTTTCATTTTCCGGTATTGCACATTTAGTTGCTTTGAATTGGGTGAAGTTTACAAATGGTCCGATGGGAATAGCAAGAATACCTTCCTTTCGAATTGGGCAACTAGAGTTTATTACAAAAACGAGATATTATTACATAGTTTTGTTTTTTCTTGTGTTGGTATACTACATAGCAGATAAACTAGTAAATTCAAGAGTAGGTAGGGCTTGGATAGGTATAAGAGAAAATGAGCTTTTCGCTGAGTCTTTAGGAGTAAACCCATTTTTATACTCGTTAGCTTCATTTATTATTGGATCTTCTTTTGCGGGTTTATCAGGAGGCCTATACGCACACTATATAAATTTTATTAGCCCAGAGGCTTTAGCTTTCAGTATAACAATAACATTATTAGTAATGACTGTAATGGGCGGGAAAGGTACCATTGCAGGGCCAGTAATTGGCGCCTTTATATTCACTGTTTTACCTGAGTATTTAAGAATAGCGGATGATTTTAGGCTGCCTATATTCGGTATAATCTTAGTTATATTAGCGCTTTATATACCTAAAGGGCTTGTTCCATCCATAAAAGATTGGCATTACAAGCGTTTAAACAAGGGAGTGAATATACTTGAGTCTACTTCGAGTAAATAATCTAACTAAAAAGTTTGAAGGATTGTGCGCAGTTAATGACGTTTCTTTTGAGGTAAAAGAAAACGAGATTGTAAGTTTGATCGGCCCAAATGGCGCCGGGAAGACAACAACCTTTTCTATGCTTAGTGGTATAGAGCCACCAACATCAGGCCAAATTGTATTTGATGGGAATGACATTGTGAATACCCCACCGTTTAGAATTGCTCGAATGGGCATGGTTACAACATTTCAAAAAGTCAAAGTTTTTCCTAATATCACAGTAATTGAGGCTGCTATGATTGGATCTCATGTATTAACTGAAACAAATTATTTCGATATTATAACGAGAAACAAGAGGTTCTATAACGAGGAAAAAAGATTAAAAGACATTTGCGAAGAGAAATTGGAATACTTTGGCTTAAGCAAAAGGAAAAATTGGCTCTGCAAAAATTTGTCGCATGGTGAACAAAGAGTTTTGGGAATAGCCATAGCAATGGTTTCAAAACCAAAAATGATTTTATTAGATGAACCTGTGGCAGGACTGAATCCCCAAGAATCGAAATGGATGATGAGTTTGATAGATGGACTAAGAAAAAGCGGCACAACGATTCTCCTGATAGAGCACGATATGGGTATGGTTATGGCTATTTCCGATAGGATCATTGTACTAAACTTTGGAAATAAGATTGCCGAAGGAACAGCTAGTGAAATATCTCGAAACGATAAAGTTATTGAAGCTTATTTGGGAGAGAGGGATGTTGAAAAATGTTAGAGATTAATAATATGGATGTATTTTATGGCGATTCTCAAGCACTTACAGACATAACATTAAATGTAAATAAAGGCGAAATTGTTACAATTATAGGTTCTAATGGGGCTGGTAAGACGACAACTTTAAAAACTATATCCGGATTATTAAAACCAAAAAGAGGCACGATTAATTTTAAAGGTACAAATATTGGTGTGGTTTCTCCAAGCAGAATTGTGAAAATGGGCATAGCCCATTGTCCTGAAGGGAGGCAGCTTTGGCCTGAAATGACAGTTATGGAGAATCTTGAAATGGGTGCATTCACAAGAGAAGATAAGGATGATGTAAAAAAAGATGCTGAAATGCTAATGGAAATGTTTCCAATAATAAAACAACGTAAAAACCAATTAGCCCAAAGCTTAAGCGGTGGTGAACAGCAAGCTTTAGCAATAGCAAGGGCTTTAATCTCAAAGCCGGATATGATCCTTTTTGATGAACCTTCACTAGGTTTATCACCTATTTTAGTAACAGAGATCATAAAAACTATTCAAGAACTGAGAGATAAGCAGGGCCTGACAATACTGTTAGTAGAACAAAACGCCTTTGTTTCCCTTAATATTGCCGATAGAGGCTACGTTTATGAAAAGGGTAAAATAGTATTAGAAGATGAAGGCAAAAAGTTATTAGCAAACCCACATATTAAAAAGGCATATCTAGGTATGCTTTAAAAAAATAATTAACCTGTTTAGAAAGGGGGTATATAAGGGGAAAGTTAGTCTATTGAAGAAACAATTATTTATTCTAAAAGAGGAGGATTTAAAAATGTTATTTAAAGGTATTAAAAACCAAGTTGTTTTAGTTTGTTTAGTTGCGTTTTTGCTATTTGCAATGATAGGATGCAATTCACCCGGTGATGCAGGCAGCAATCAAAATGAATCTACTAAAGACCAGGGTAAGGAATCCATAAAAATTGGTATGGTGCAACCACTATCCGGAAGTGCGGCTTTCGACGGGCAACAGTTAGTTCAGGGTGCAAAGTTATACATAGAAGAGCTAAATAAAGCCGGGGGAATCTTGGGGGGGCATCCGGTTGAATTAATAATTGAAGATAGTGCTACAGAACCATCTCAAGGGGTTGCAGCAGCTGAGAAATTAGTAAGTAAAGGCGATATTGTTGCTATTTTAGGTGCATTTAACAGTTCAGTAACAGGTGCGGTAGCCCCAGTTACTGAAAAAGCGGGGATTCCCCTTGTTGCTGCTATACCGACATCTCCTAACCTAACAGAAGAAGGTCATAAATTCTTTTTTCGTATGACTGGAACATCACAACTGTTTGCGGATGCATTTGCTGAAAAGGTGTTAAACGATTTTCATGCTAAGAGAATAGCATTTATTTATGAAAATGGGGATTTTGGAAGAAACTCAACTAAAGCTTTTAAAGAGGCAATAATTGCTTTAGGCGGAACTGCTTTGACAGAACAAATAATAAATGAAGGCGATCAGGATATATATACTCAGATGACAGCAATTAAGGATTCAAATCCAGATGCAATATATGCGTGTGCGAATACGGCTAATGCAGCTAGAATAACAAATACAGCAAGAGAACTAGGGATCATGCCTAAAGTAAAACTTTTTGGAGAAGGAATTTGGGCTTCCCAAAAATATTTAGAACTAACAGGTGAGAATTCTGATGGCATATATACAGTAGTTGAATATATTGATTGTATTGATTCAGATTTAAACAAAAAATTTGTAAATGCATATCAAGCGAAATACAAAGTATTACCCGAAAAGACTGGAGCTGGCGGCTATAGGACAGCGAAAGCTCTTACAGATGCGATTGAAAAAGCTGGTAGTACAGATGGTAAAGCAATAGCAGATGTATTCCGCCAGATGGCATTTGAAACTGCAACTGGAAGCTATGTGTTTGATGAAAAAGGCCAAGCTCATGGGTTTGATATGTATCTTGCGCAAATAAAAGATGGCAAGCCGGAAATTGCAGCAATAGCCAAGGTAAAATGAAAAACAGGGTACGAGTTAATGCTATGGCTTTATTATGATAAATTGAAAAGAGATCAGATAAAGTAAATAGTTACAGTAGATTATAAAGGAAGTGATTTTTTGAAGACAATCATTAAAGATGGTTATGTTGTAACTTTAAATGAAAATAGAGATGTATTTCCTGGCGGTTACGTGGTGGTTGAGAATGATCGTATTATCGATGTTGGGAAAGGAGAAAATCTGAATGCAGAATTGTTATCATCTGCCGAAAAAGTTGTTAATGCAAAAAATATGCTTGTAATACCAGGTCTAATTAATATGCATCAGCATCACTGGTATAATCTTTTTAAAGGTGTAGGAGATGGAATGCTACTTGAAGATTGGCTTGATAAGGTACTATTTCCATTAGGCAAGACAATGACAGATGAAGATATGAAACTATCAGGTTATTTAGCCAATTTGGAAATGCTCAGAACCGGTACGACTTGTTGTTTTGATCACATGACAACTGATACTACCGAAAATACAATTAAAGGGATTGCAGAAGCAGCAATTGATGTCGGTATGCGCTGGGTCATAGGAAAAGAAATGCGTCATACACCTGACAAACCAATGATAGAGAGATACCCAATTACTAGCCGCCATCCAAGAAATATAAATGAAGAAATTAATTTTTGTAAGGAAATAGTAGAAAAATGGGATGGGGCTGGGGATGGTCTTATTAAGATGGCTTTGGTTCTTGAAACGGGAAGCAATTGGTTGTTGCGTAATGCGACTTCTGTTGATCTAATATATGAAGCTGTTGACTTAGCCAGAAAATTAAATGTGAAGATAAGTAATCATATGGCAGCAGGTACGATATGGAGATCAATTCGTGAGGGGATAGAACTTCTTGGTTACAATGATCTTGAATATTTAAATAAATTAGGGGTACTGGGACCACACTTTATATTAATACATTGCTTATGGTTAATGGAAAGAGAAATACAAATGATTGCTGAAAGTGGTACTAATGCCGTTACCTGTCCAATCAGTAATGCATATAGCTCAGATGGAATTGCTCCAGATGCCCGAATGTTGGATGCAGGGGTTAACCTTTCTATAGGCAGTGATGGACCAATGGTAAATAATTCGGTAGATATGATAGAACAAATGAAATTTGTTTCACTTCTGCATAACCTATTAAATTTTGATGCGGGTTTAGTTCCACCTGAGAAGGTATTAGAAATGTCTACTATTAATGCGGCAAAGGCTTTAGGTTTAGAAGATGAAATTGGTTCGTTAGAAATAGATAAAAAAGCTGATATATCAATATTTGATTTACGAAAGGCTCATATTTCCGTTCATCACAGGCCGATTTCTGCACTAGTGTATGCGGGGCATGGAACAGATGCTCATACAGTTATAGTAAATGGAAAAGTATTAATAGAAGATGGAAATCTAAGAACTTTCCCAAATGAAAGTGAGCTATTAGAGGAAGCAAATGTGGATGCCAGCTGTTTTTATAATTTCCATGC